>DASRZR010000304.1:0-9799 GCA_035686185.1 Spirochaetia bacterium
GTCCCCGGCTTCACCAAGGCGCAGGGCGAGGACTGACTCCTACCGGCTGGCCGCGGCCCTGGTCGCCACGCCTTCCCAGGCTGAGCGCGGCAGGACGTGCAGGCCGGGCCTCCACGTGCGGGCTTCCTCCGACAGCGTGAATCGCACACCGGCGAGCATTGTCGCCATGGTGATGTCGAAGGAGTTCAGCGTGTCTCCCTGGCCGGCCGCCAGGTTTGCCATGGTGCCATGCGCCACCAGGAACAGGGCCTTTCCCTGCACCCGGGCCTCTTCCACGAACGGGATCACCTGCCGCAGGGGCCCCAGCGCGGCCACGTCGATCTCGTCGTTGTTGTGGCCGACGTTCATCAGGAAGCACCCGTCCGGCAGGAGGCCGAGCACCCGGGCGGAGACCACGCCCCGCGCGCCCGTCGCCGTGACCAGGACGTCCGCCCGGCCGGCCAGCTCCTCCAGCGGCCCGGCGGTGAACCCGTCATAGCGCGCCTCCAGCGCGCGGGCCGGATCCCGCTCCGCCACGTCCACGTCTCCGCCCAGCGCCCGCGCGGTGAGCGCCACGCCGCGGCCCACCGGCCCGTAGCCGACCACCAGCACCCGCTTCCCGTGAAGGCCCAGGCGCGTCCGGTCCGTGAACGTGTGCCAGGCGGTGAACCCCACGAGGTAGCGGTTGTGAAGCCCTTCCTTGATGGGAACCTCGTCGCAGTTGAACACGGGGAAGCGGGGCGGGATTCCCTGGTCCACCAATGCCCGCAGGCGCGCGATCCCCGATCCCGTGCATTCCATGCCGGCGATGACCGCCGCGCCGTTCCCCGGCGGCTGGCTCCCCACCAGGCTCGCACCCATTTCCCACAGGTGGGTCGGCTTCCATTCCCACGCCAGGCGTTCGGCCTCCCGGGCCTCCGGTCCGCTCATGCCGTGCCACGCGCGTGCCTCCGCCCCGAGGGACCGCAGGCGCTCCACCAACTCGTCCCGGACGGTGGCCGGGTTGCACGTGGTGAGGAACAGCGAGGCGCCGTGGTCCCGCAGCCCTTCCAGTGAAGGGCCGACCTTGGGCTCCAGGTGGATGGAGCAGGCCAGGCGCACACCCGTCAGGTCCGGCAGGAGGCGGATCTCCTCCTCGGTGAGCGGCATGTGCCTTCTGGTCCATTCCCGCCAGGGATCTTCGTTCATCGTGCGTGCGCGACTCTCGTTCATTCTTTCAGTATGATACGAACATGAGTCCGGACCAGCAACTGAAAGAGGAGCACGCCATCCTCCTCTCCCGCTGCTTCTTCATCCAGCCCGACTCCGGCTCGGAGGGCGTCCGCGGCGCCGATGTGCTGATCCGCGGCGACACGATTGCCGCCATTGGCCGCGACCTGGCGCGCCCGCCCGGGGTCCGGGTGATTGATTGCTCGCACCACGTGGTGGTGCCCGGCTTCGTGAACACGCACCACCATTTCTTCCAGACGCTCACGCGCAACCTTCCCGCCGTGCAGAACGCCAAGCTCTTCGACTGGCTGGTCTACCTGTACGAGATCTGGAAGCACATCGACGGGGAAGCCATCTACTGGTCTTCCGTGCTCGCCATGGGCGAGCTCCTGAAGACCGGCTGCACCTGCTCCACGGATCACCTGTACCTGTACCCGCGCGGCGCGCACGACGACTTCCCCGGCCTGCAGTTCCAGGCCGCCGGGAAGCTGGGCATGCGCTTCTCCCCGTCACGGGGATCCATGTCCCTCAGCCGCAAAGACGGCGGCCTGCCGCCGGACTCCGTGGTGCAGGACGAGCAGACGATCCTCGCCGACAGCGAGCGGGCCATCAGCGCCTACCATGACCCCGCTCCGCGGTCCATGCGCAAGATCGTGCTCGCGCCGTGCAGCCCGTTCTCCGTGAGCGAGGACCTCCTGCGGGAGTCCGCCCGGCTGGCCCGCCGCCACGGCGTGCGCCTGCACACGCACCTGGCGGAGACCGCGGACGAGGACGAGTACTGCCTGGCGCGCTACGGCGTGCGGCCGGTCGAGCTCATGGAGCGCTGCGAGTTCATCGGCCCGGACGTGTTCTACGCGCACGGGATCTTCTTCAATGACAGCGAGCTGGAGACGCTGAAGAAGGCCGGCGCCCACGTGGCGCACTGCCCCACGTCGAACATGCGCCTGGGATCCGGGTTCTGTCGCGTGCGGGACATGCTGGACCGGGGCATCCCGGTGTCCCTGGGCGTGGACGGGTCGGCCTCCAACGACTCCTCCGACTTCCTGGGAGAGCTGCGCCACGCCCTGCTCCTGCAGAGGGTGTGGAAGGGCAGCGGCGCGCTCGGCGCCCGGGAGGTGCTCGCCATGGCCACCGAGGGCGGCGCCCGCGCGCTGGGCTTCGAGGGCATTGGCCGGGTTGCCGTTGGCATGGCCGCGGACCTCGCGGTGTTCGACGTGGGACGCATGGAGTACTGCGGCAGCCTCTCGGACCCGTTCGCCTCCCTGCTGTTTGCCGGGTACGACCACGGCACGGCCTACACGATCTGCAACGGGAAGGTGGTGGTGGACGGGGGAAGGCTCACGGGCGTGGACGAGGAGGAGCTCATCCGGGAAGCCAACCGGATTGCCGCCCGGCTCCTTGCGGCGGGCTGATCGCCCGGCCCGCGCCATCCACCGCCATGCTGACGAATTCCCCCTCCGCCCGCCGGGGCCTCGCCGCCTCGATTGCCTGTTATCTCGTTGGCGTTCCCCTGCTTACGCACTTCGTGGCGCCGGGCGGCATGGCCGCGGTCCTGCTTGCCATTCCGCTGTACACCATCTCGTGGTCCTGCGGTCGGCGGTGGGGGCTTCTCGGAGCAGCCCTCGGAATCGCGTACAACTCCGTGAACTGGGTGTTTCTCGGGGACGGCCGGGGCGCCCTGCGCCCGGACGGCGTGCCCTACCTCGTGGTGCTGTACATCGTGGAATGCGCCGGCGCGGCGCTGCTGGTCCTGCTGGTGGCGGGCATGAAGGGACGGGAGGCGGCCGGCCGCCGGGAGCTGGAGCGTTCGAAGGAGCTCCTGCGCCAGTCCGAGGCAAAGTACCGCACCCTGATCGACCTGGCACCCGCCGCCGTGTTCGTCGTGCAGGACGGGACACTCATCTTCTGCAACCGGCAGGCCGCCGACATGGCGGGGATCTCCCCGGCGGCGCTCGTCGGGCAGCCCATACGGGCGCTGCTGCACGAGGAGGACGTGACGGTGGCGACCCAGATGTTCGCTTCCCGCGCGGCCGGAGAAACGACGCCGCCCAGCGTGGTCCGGCTGCGCACGAGACGCGGCGCGGTGATCTGGGTGGAGACCGTGGGACAGCGCATCGACTGGGGCGGCCGGCCCGCCGTCATGTACTTCTCCACGGACGTGACCGAGCGCCGCAACGCGGAAGAGGCCCTGCGGGAGAGCGAACGCCGCTACCGGGTCTCCGAAACGAAGTACCGAAACCTCGTGGATGGCGCGCCGGAAGGCGTGTGGGTCGTGGAGAATGCCCGCGTCTCGTTCTGCAACGCGCACTTCGCGCAGACGCTGGGCTACACCCTGGAAGAGATGGTGGGGATGTCCGTGGAGACGTTCAACCATCCCGAGGACCGGGAGCGCTCCATGGCGCGCTACGCGGCCCGCGCCGCCGGCAAGAGGCTGCCCAAGAGCCTCACGCGCCACGTCCGCAAGGACGGCAGCGTCCTGTGGGTGGAGACCGTGGGCCACCTCATCGACTGGGAGGGCCGGCCCGCCGTGTTGTATTTTTCCTCCGACGTCACCGAGCGCCGGGTCTTCGAGGAACAGCTCGTCCAGGCCCAGAAGATGGAGGCCATCGGCCGGCTGGCCGGGGGGATCGCCCACGACTTCAACAATCTCCTGCAGGTGATCCTGGGGTTCTGCGCGATGCTGAGGGGCTACCCGGAAGACCGCCAGGCGCTCCTGAATGACCTGGCCGTGATCGAGGACTCCGCGCGCAAGGCGGCGGCGCTTACCCAGCAGCTCCTGACCTTCAGCCGCAAGCAGGTCACGCAGCCCCGCGCCCTGGACGCGCGGACGCTCGTTCGGCAGTCGGAGCGGATGCTCAGCCGCGTGCTCGGGGACAACGTGCAGCTCATGGTGCACACCGGGGAGGAAGAGGCCGCCGTGCGGGCCGACGCCGGGCAGCTCGAGCAGATCGTCCTGAACCTGGCCATCAACGCCCGGGACGCGATGCCGGCGGGAGGCCGCATCACGATACGGGTGCAGGTCGTGAGCGTGCCGCTGGCGGCCGGGGCCGACCTGCCGCCCGGCCGTTACGTGCAGCTCGAAGTGGAGGACACCGGCCGGGGGATGGACGCGCAGACGATCGGGCATATCTTCGAGCCGTTTTTCACGACCCGGGCGGGTGCCGGGGGCACCGGGCTGGGCCTTTCCATCGTCTACGGCATCGTCCAGCAGAACGGCGGCCGCATCCGGGCGCACAGTGTCCCCGGAAAGGGTTCCACGTTCACGATCCTTCTGCCGCGCGTCTCCGATGTGGAGGCGGCCGCGGCGGCCCCCGCGCCGGAAGAGGAATACGTGGGAAGCGGATCCGTTCTCGTGGTGGAGGACCAGGAGCCCGTCCGACGGTTCGTGCGGATCGTCCTGGAGCGCGCCGGCTTCACGGTAACGGAGGCGCAAAGCGGGGAGGAAGCCGTGCAGGCCTGCCGGGACGCGTGCTTTGACCTTCTCATCACTGACGTCGTCCTCACCGGTATCAGCGGAGACGCCGTGGCAGAAACGGCGCGCGGCATCCGGCCCGGTATTCGCGTCATCTACATGTCGGGATACCTGACCGAGCAGAGCTCCGCGCGTATCCGCGGAACACGCCTCCTGCACAAGCCTTTCTCCCCTTCTGACCTGCTGGCCCAGGTGAAACATGCTTTTTCCCCCTAGCTCACATTTTCCTTTCCGCACCTGCCCGATGCCTGCCCGGGATCCTTACCCCGCCTCTTGACTTCTAAAAAGCAAACCACCATATTAAGCAAACGATTGCGCAAACGTTTGGCCAATCGTTTGCTATGACCGCCTACACCGGCGGATGGGGGAAGCATGAACGACATGGGGGCGATCCAGGGGCTGTTGATCGTGAGCCGGGTCGATGATATCCGGCGCCTCGCTCTGGAAGCAGCGGAGCCCTGGCGGGTGTCGACTCGACTATCCGGGCGACGCCACCGGAGGAAGCCGGGTGCCCCGAACAGCGATTTGTGCTACGGTGGCGGGCAGCCCGGGGAATGCGCCTGCGCGTCATGACGCCTCGGGAACGGGATGCCCCGCACGCCCTGCTGGCAGAGGAGGCTTCTGTGGCGACCCTGAAGGACGTCGCCCGGCTCGCCGGTGTTTCCATCACCACCGTGTCTCACGCCCTGAACGGCACCCGGCACGTGCAGCCGGACACCGCTGCCCGCGTCATGGCGGCCGTGAAAGATCTCGGCTACTCGCCGAACAGCGTGGCGCGCGGACTGCGCACCGGAAGCTCCCGCACCATCGGCGTGGTGGGCCCGAGCGCCCAGGACCAGTTCTTCGGCGAAGTGGTGGTCGGCGTGGAGCAGGTCTGCTTCGAGCGTGGCTACGAGGTCTACCTCGGGTTCGTGGAATCCCCGCTGGGCGTGACCTGCTGCGAGCCGGTGGCCGAGCTCTCCCAGGAGCAGGATTTCCTGCGCGCCGTGATGGCGGGCCGGTTCGACGCTCCCAGCCCCGACGACGAGAAGCCGATGCCGGGAGAGGACAAGGAAGAGGAGCTCATCGCCAAGCTTCTCGCCCGGGAGGTCGACGGTCTCATCGTGAATCCCGGGCACCGAGACGAGGCAGTGGCCCGGCTCCTGAACGGGATTCCGGCCAGGCTGGCGCTGTTCCACCGCCAGGTGGCGGGAGTGGACGCGGACCTGTTCGTCTCCGACGACTACGCCGGCACGCGCCGGGCGCTGGAAGCGCTGCTCGCCCTCGGCCATCGGCGGATCGGGATGGTCTACGGCTATTCCTGGACGGGGCACGCCGTGCGCGAGCGCTTCCGCGCCTACCGGGACGCGATGCAGGCCGCCGGGGTGCCGGTGGACGTCACGCTGATGCTGAATGGTGGATACTCGCTGGAGATCGCCGACGATGCCACGCGAGCGCTGCTCGCCGCCCCCCGGCGGCCCACCGCCATCCTGTACTGGTCCGACATGATGGCGATTGCCGGCATGGACGCGGCCCGGGCAGCGGGCCTCTCCGTCCCCCAGGATCTGTCGGTCGTGGGGTTTGACGACCTGCCGATTTCCCGCCGGGTGTTCCCTCGGCTGTCCTCCATCGAACAGCAGAAGGCAGGAATCGGCGCGGCAATGGCCGCCCGGCTCATCGACAGGATCGAAGGGAAGTACGAGGGGGCACCGGAGAAGCTCGTGCTGCCCACGCGCTACGTGCAGAGGGAAAGCGCCGGCCCGGCGCCCGCCTCCGTGAAACCGGCGGCCCCGGCCCCGCCCCCCCGCGCGCCGGTGCGCGCTACTCCTTCCGTCCCGTCAGCTTGATGATGTGATACCCGAACTGGGTGGACACCACGTCACTGAGGCTGCCGTGGGAAAGCCGCTTGCAGGCCTCCTCGAATCCGGAGACCATCTTGCCCGGACCGAACCAGCCCAGGTCACCTCCGCGTGACTTCGACGGGCACGTGGAGTGCTCCCGCGCCATTGTTTCGAAGCTCGCACCCTGCTTGATCTTCCTCAGCAGCTCGTTCGCGAGCTGCCGGTCCTTCACGAGTATGTGGCTGGCACGCCATTCCATGATCAATCCTCCAGGTTCAAGGGTCACCTCAAGGATACAGGAAAACACCGCGCCGTGACAGCGGGGACGCGCCGGTCCGCGCGCCCGGCTATCCCGCGCCGTGGCCGCCGTACTCCAGCACCCGGCGCAGAACGAGCGCCACCTCGGCCCTGCGGAACGGCTTGTTCATGAGCTCCCGGACGCCGGCGCCCCGGGCCTGCTCCTGGATGCTCACGTCCCGGGAGCCGGTCATCAGCACCACCGCCAGGGAGGGATATCGGCCCGCGACGAACCGCGCCAGGTCGATCCCGGTCATCTCCGGCATGGTCTGGTCCGTGAGCAGGAGATCGAACTGGTCGGGGGTCCGCTCGAGGGCGGCAAGGGCGGCCGCGGCGCGGCTGACCGTTGTCACCCGGTAGCCAAGTGATTCCAGCACTTTCGCTGCCATCGTCCGTACCGCCGGTTCGTCGTCGACGAGCAGGATGTGCTCCCCGTGCCCGGTCGCCACGGTCTCCGCCGCGGATTCGGAGGGGGCGGGGAGATCCTCCCGGCACGGCAGCATGACACGGAACGACGTGCCATTCCCCGGGGAGGACTTGGCCGTGATCTGTCCCTCCATCTGGCTCACGATCCCGTGCACCACCGAAAGCCCGAGCCCGCTCCCCTTGCCGGCCTGCTTCGTCGTGAAGAACGGCTCGAACATGCGGGCCATTACCTCGTCGGTCATGCCGTCCCCGTCGTCTTCCACGTCCAGCTCTATACCGGCCCGCATGGCGCCGGTTGACGGGTCCATGGTCCGGACGCTTCTCAGCGTGACCCGGATAGTGCCGGGCCTCGCCCCGATGGCCTGGGCGGCGTTCGTGCACAGGTTCATCACGAGCTGGTGCATCTCGATGGGGTCCGCCAGCACGGGCTTCGTTTCCTCGGGCAGGTGCTGGTCGATGCGGATCGTGGAGGGGAGGCTCGCCCGGATGAGAGAGAGGCTGTCCCGAAGCAGGGCCTCCATGCGGACGGGCCTCACCTCCCGCGGCGAGCGCCGGCTGAACGTGAGGATCTTCGCCACGAGGTCCCGCGCCCGGGTGGCAGCCTGCACGATCTCCGATACGGAGCTTCGCGCCGGGTGCGCCGGCTCGAGCTGCATGCCGGCCAGCTCGGAGAAGCCCAGGATGGCGGCAAGGATGTTGTTGAAGTCGTGCGCGATTCCGCCGGCGAGCGTGCCGACCGCTTCCAGCTTCTGGCTCTGCCGCTGGTGAAGCTCGCGCTGCACGTCCTGCGTGATATCGCGGCAGACCTGCAGGTAGCTCACCACCGTTCCCGCCTCGTCGCGGATGGGGGTGATGGTCCCTTCCTGGATGTACTCGGACCCGTCCCGGCGACGGTTGGTCAGGCGGCCCTGCCACACCTTTCCCGCGCGCAGCGTGCTCCAGATCTCCGCGTAGAAGGACGGCTCATGCCGCCCGCTTTTCAGGAGGCGCGGGCTTTGCCCCATGACCTCGGGGGCGGGGTAGCCGCTGCCCTGCTCGAAAGCGGAGTTGACGTACACGATGCGGCCCTCGGAGTCCGTGATCAGCACGTGCTCCGCGATCTGGCCCACGGCGGCCGCCAGTCGCGCGGCGGCGGCCTGCGCCTGCGTTCGCTCCCGGATGCTGTCGGTGAGCCGGTCACGGGACGCCTGAAGCCCGTCCATGAACCTGTTGAAATGGTCGGCGAGCTTCCCGATCTCGTCGTCACGGGAAATCGGCATCCGGATGGAGAAGTCACCGGCCGCGCCCTGTTCGAGACGGACCGCCAGGGACTCGATGGGCCGGGTCAGCAGCGCGGCAAGGGAGGCGCTGAGCAGCGCTGCCAGGGCCGCGGCCAGCGCAATGGCGGCGAGGATGGAAAGGCCCGCCTGGTAGGCCGGCGCGTACAGCTCGGCGAGGGAAATCGTGCTGCCCACCACCCACTGCAGTCGCGGGAGCTGCCGGAAGTAGATGAGCTTTCGAACGCGAGCCGGCTCACCGGGGTTTCGCCACGAATACAGGGTGCTGCCCTCGGTGTGCGCCCGCATGGTCTGGAACAGGTTGGCCAGCTCGCTGTCCCCCGTCTCCTGCAGCGGGTTGCCGGAGAGCCGGGGATGGATGACGATGCTGCCGTCCATCCGCGCGATGAACACGTAGCCGCTCTTGCCGAACGTCAGGGAAAGGACGTAGTCCCGGAAGGACTCCGGGTTGACAAGGGAATCGAACTCGCGCCGGTACGAGGTTGCCGTCAGGATCCAGTGCCAGGGGGCAAAGAACGACATGTACATCGCCTTGGCCTGCGCGGTCGCCTCTTCCGGGTTCCGCCAGGTGTACTCCAGGTAGCCTTCCCGCATCCGAAGCTGGTCCGCCAGCGGGCCTCCGCTGGGCGCCGGCCGGTCGTTCAGTCCAGGGCTGGGGTGGTACACCATGAACCCGTTCGTATCCAGGATGTAGGCGTACCCGGTCTCACCGACGCGCAGCGCCGAAAGCTCGCGGAAGATCTCCCGCTTGGCGGCGGCCTCACTGACCTTGCCGGAGGCGTACTGGCGGTAGTTGCCGGCCACGAGGTCCTGGACGCGATCAACGGAGGCACGGAGGTAGCTCGTCACCGACGTAGTGGCAACCTCTTCGATGAACCCGGCCACGGTGTCGGTGGTCCGGTGGAGGTTCTGTTCCAGGAGCCGCGTGGTGGTTCGATAGGTGACGACGTACAGCGCGACCCCGAGCGTGCCGAGGATGATCACATTGAGAATGGCGAACCGCAGGGCAAGCGCCCGGCGGAAAGACCGGCTGCCTGCTTTCATGTGACTTCACTATCTAAAAGCAAGCACCGTGCCAGTCTCGCCGGGATGCCTCAGAGGCGTAATTCCATACCGGAAATGAATTGGCGGGCACACGCGCGAACGGGTCTCCCACGGAAGCTGCAACCTGGAACAGGTGTTCCAGGAACAGCCACGTGTGCATCCCGCGCGGCTGCCCCTACCGGCTGATCCTCAGGGAGAACGCGTTGCGTTCAGACTCCTTGAATCCCACGGCCGTGTAGGGGGCGGCGTGCCGGCGGCCGGGTGGAAGCTCGATG
>DASRZR010000305.1:0-6383 GCA_035686185.1 Spirochaetia bacterium
CTCGGCCACCACTCGCGCCGGGTCGCCGCTGGGCGGGGCCCATGCCGGAACGGCGAAGGGCCCCCAGGAAAGCAGGATGCCGAGCTTCGCGTCCGCGTACCACGACGGGACGGTCCGCTCGGCAAGTGAGTCCCAGGTCACGTCAGCCATCAGCAGTGGTATGCCGCGGCCGCGGTATCTGGATCAAGCGCCCGTCCCGGGGCGATCGGCGAGGTACTTGTAGAACGCGTAGCGCTCCTTGGCGTCCCGGCGCGCCACTTCCAGGAGCTGCGCCGCCCGCTCGGGGCCCGCCGCCTTCAGCGCGCGGAAGCGGATCTCGTTGTACATGTAGTCCGCGATGTCCGCGGTCGGCTCCTTGGAGTCGAGCTGCAGCGGGTTCTTGCCCTGCGCCTTGAGCAGCGGGTTGTAGCGGAACAGCGTCCACGCCCCGGAGTCCACGGCCAGCTTCTGCTGGCTGATGCCCTTGCGCAGATCCAGCCCGTGGTTGATGCAGTGCGCGTAGGCGATGATCAGGGACGGTCCCGGGTACTCGTCCGCCTCGTTGAACGCGCGCACGGTCTGCGCCCGGTTGGCGCCGAACGCCACGCGCGCCACGTACACGCTGCCGTAGGCCATGGCCATCATGCCGAGGTCCTTCTTTGCCAGCGGCTTGCCGCCGGCCGCGAACTTCGCGATGGCGCCCACCGGCGTTGACTTGGACATCTGGCCGCCGGTGTTGGAGTACACCTCCGTGTCCAGCACGAGGATGTTCACCTTGCGGTCCGAGGCAATCACGTGGTCCAGCCCGCCGTAGCCGATGTCGTACGCCCAGCCGTCCCCGCCGAGGATCCAGACCGACTTCTTGATGAGGTGGTCCGCCGCCGCGAGCAGGCGCTTCTCCTCCGGACTTGCGGGTCTGGCCAGGGCCTTCTTCAGCTCGGCTACCCGGCCGCGCTGAGCCTCAATGCCTTCCTGCGTGGATTGGTCAGCCCCGCGGAGAGCCAGCAGCAGCGCCTGCGGCACGGACGACTTCCCACCGGACAGGAGCGCGTCCAGGAGCTCGTTGGCGAACTCGAACATCTTATCCGACGTGAGCCGCATCCCGAACCCGAACTCCGCGGCGTCCTCGAACAGGGAGTTGGACCACGTGGGTCCCCTTCCGTCCGCCCGGGTCGTATACGGCGTGGTGGGGAGGTTCCCACCGTAGATGGAGGTGCAGCCCGTGGCGTTGGCAATCACGGCCCGGTCTCCGAAGAGCTGGCTCATGAGCTTCACGTACGGGGTCTCCCCGCAGCCGGCGCAGGCGCCGGAGAACTCGAACAGCGGCTTGATGAACTGCGAGCCCTTGAGCGTGTTCCGCTTGACCAGCTTCGGGTCCACCTCCGGGATCGAGAGGAAGAACTCCCAGTTCTTCGCTTCCTGCTCCCGCAGCGGGAGCTGGGGGGACATGTTAATGGCCTTCTTGTCCGTCTTCTCCCCGTTCACCTTCTTGAAGCTGGAGCACATGCTCACGCACACGCCGCAGCCGGTGCAGTCCAGCGCGGACACCTGCAGGGAGAACTTCATGCCCTTGAACTCCGTGCCGCGCGCGTCCACGTTCTTGAACGCGGCCGGCGCCGATGCGAGCAGGGCCGGGTCGTACACCTTCATGCGGATGACGCCGTGAGGGCAGGCCAGGGAGCAGTCCCCGCACTGGATGCACGTCTCGGAGTCCCACACGGGGATCTCTTCCGCGATACTGCGCTTCTCCCACTTCGTGGTGCCCGTGGGCCAGGTGCCGTCCACCGGGAGCTTGGACACGGGGATGGTCTCCCCCTTGCCCGCGATGATGGCCGCGGTGACTTCCCGAACGAACTCGGGCGCCTGCGGGGGGACCGGCGGGAGCATGTGCAGGTCTCCGGTGGTCTGCGAGGGGTAGTCCACCTTCTCGATGCGGGTCCGGGCCAGCTCCACCGCCTTCATGTTCATTTCCACCACGTCGCGGCCCTTGTTGCCGTAGGTATCCTCGATGGCGAGCTTGATCAGCTCCAGCGCCTTGGCCTCCGGCACGATCCCGGAAATCTGGAAGAAGGCGGTCTGCATGGTGACGTTGATGCGCCCGCGCAGCCCCACCTCGTCGGCGATCTTCGTGGCGTTGATGACGTAGAACCTCAGCTTCTTGGAGATGATCTGCTTCTGGACCTCCACCGGGATCTTGCTCCAGACCTCGTCCTTCCCGAACGGTGAGTTCAGGAGGAACACGGCCCCGTCATCCGCCTTGGCCAGCATGTCCAGGCGTTCCAGGAACGTGAACTTGTGGCAGGCCAGGAAATTGGCCTTGTAGATGAGGTACGTGCTCTTGATGGGGTCCTTGCCGAAGCGCAGGTGGGACTCCGTGGTGGAACCGGACTTCTTGGAGTCCAGCACGAAGTAGCCCTGCACGTAGTTGTCCGTGGCCTTCCCGATGATCTTGATGGAGTTCTTGTTGGCGCCGATGGTGCCGTCCGCGCCCAGGCCGTAGAACACCGCGCGGTGCACGCCGGCGGGTTCCGAGGAGAACGAGGGATCGAACGGGAGGCTCGTGTTCATCACGTCGTCGTGGATGCCGACGGTGAAATGGTTCTTCGGCTCCTTCTCCTTCAGGTTGTCGAACACGCTCTTGGCCATGGCGCCGGTGAACTCGTAGGAGCCCAGGCCGTAGCGGCCGCCCACCACGACCGGGTATCCCTTCACCGCGAACAGGCCGGAGGCCATGGCCTCCCCGATGGCGGTGCGCACGTCCTCGTACAGCGGCTCACCGAGGGATCCGGGTTCCTTGGTGCGGTCCAGCACCGCGATGCGCGTGGCCGACCGGGGCAGCGCGGCGGCGAAGTGCTTCAGGCTGAAGGGGCGGTACAGCCGGACCTTCAGCACGCCCACCTTCTCTCCCTTGGCGAGCAGGTAGCGCACCACTTCCTCCGCCGTTTCGGCGCCGTTTCCCATCATGACGATGACGCGCTCGGCGTCGGGGGCGCCCACGTAGTCGAACAGCTTGTACTGGCGGCCCACCACCTTGGCGAACGTGTCCATGGTCTTCTGCACGATGTCGGGAACGGCGTCGTAGAAGCGGTTCACGGTCTCGCGCCCGGCAAAGTACACGTCCGGGTTCTGGGAGGTTCCCTTGATGGTCGGCTTCTCCGGGTTCAGCGCCCGGGCGCGGTGCGCGGCCACCAGCTCGTCGGTGACCAGCGCGTGCATGTCCTCATCGCTCAACTGCTCGATCTTCTGCACCTCCATGTAGGAGCGGAAGCCGTCGAAGAAGTGCAGGAACGGCACCCGGGACTCCAGGGTGGCCGCCTGGGCAATCAGCGCCTGGTCCATGATCTCCTGCGCGTTGTTGGAGCACAGCATGGCCCAGCCGGTGGCGCGGCAGCCCATCACGTCCGAGTGGTCCCCGAAGATGGACAGGGCGTGCGTGGCGATGGCCCGGGCGGCGATGTGAAACACGGTGGAGCACAGCTCGCCGGCGATCTTGTACATGTTCGGGATCATGAGCAGCAGGCCCTGGGAAGCGGTGAACGTCGTGGTGAGGGCTCCCGTGGTGAGCGCGCCGTGAACGGCGCCCGCGGCGCCGGCCTCGGACTGCATCTCCACCACCGTGGGGACGGTTCCCCAGATGTTCTTGCGGCCTTCCGCCGAGAACTCATCCGCGGATTCGCCCATCGTGGACGACGGCGTGATGGGATAGATCGCGATTACCTCGTTCGTCGCGTGCGCAACTGTAGCGGCGGCGGTATTCCCGTCGATGGTTACCATCTTCCTGGCCATATGCGTAGATCCTTCTTTCGTGAAAAAGTTGTAGGGGACTTTGTGACCAGCATTCTACCTTAAAAGAGTGACTATGGCAATCGCTGGAATATCAGTGACATCTATGCCCGGGATGGCAATCCATGGGACATGGAGAGGAAAAAGTCACGGTTGTCCGCCTGCAGATAGCGCATGGTCCCGCCCATCCGGGAGAACGTCTTGCAGTAACGCAGGTAGTAGGCGGGGTCCGTCACGGGCGGCTCACCCTTGCGCGCCCAGTCCCAGGAGGACTCCGCGATGTCCACCACCAGGATGAAGTGGCGCTCGATGCGTGCTCCGGACTGGCGCGCCACGTTGCGGGCCATGGAGAGCGACTTCTCGAAGATCATGGGGGACATTACCGCCGAGCCGACGGAGAGGTAGACCCCTCCCTCCAGTCGGCTGACGCCTTCCGCGAACGTGAGAAAGTCGGTCAGCGCCGTGCGCCCCACCGCGGCGCCGCTGTTGAGCGGGTGCTCATAGATGATGTCGTGGCCGATCATGGGGTGCCCCGTGAACGGCACTCCCAGGGAGAACGCCGCGGCCTGCGCGCTGAAGGCAGCAAACGGATGCGGCACTTCCAGGGGGCCGGGCGGCAGCGCGAGGTCCCGCACCGCTGCCAGCAGGTCCGCCCCGGCAGCGGCCTTCTGTGCGTCCCGCGGCAGGAGCCGGGCCACTTCCTTTTCCAGGTCCACGGCAGAGGGTATGTCCAGGTGCTGCTTCGAAATCAGGGAACCCACTGACTGGCCGTACCCGAGGCCGTTCCAGGCCCCCAGGAGGAGCGCCAGGTTGATGAACCGGCCCGTTTCCTCCCAGGTCCCGAACTCTCCGCGGCCGACGTTCTCCCGCACGTTCTCACTGGTGCTGCCCTGGTAGGCAAGCTCCCAGTCGTGGATGATGCCGGCCCCGTTGGTGGCAAGGTGCGTGATCCAGCCGTCACGGATCAGCCGGATGAGCACGGGGCCCAGGCCGTTCTTGATCGTGTGGGCGCCAAAGGCGCACATGACGGGCCGGCCCGCTGCCCGGGCTGCTCGGATCCGTTCCAGGGCCTCCGCCATGACGAGCGGCCCGTCTCCGGGGAGAGGGCGGGGCTGACGCGACGGGTCCACGGCATCCGCCGGGAACCTGACCTTGTTCACCCGTTCGGAGAGCGGCCGGAGGCGGAGCCGGCGGCGGTCCAGCCCGCTCATGCCGGGACTCCCAGCACGCCGCACAGCTTCTTCCACTGGGAGAAGTCCGGCACCACGAGGTCCGCGCCGGCCCGGATGAGGCGCGTACGCTTCCTCATGTTCCAGCCGAAGCGCCGCAGCTCGTCACTGGCCACGCCCACGGCACGGCCGCCGCGCTTCTTCGTCTCCCGCATCTCCACCGGGCCATCCCCGAAGGTCACCAGCGTGTGGGCACGGCGCGGCCCGATCTCCGCCAGGATCTTCTCCAGCACGATGCGCTTGGCCTCCACGTTCACGTCCCCCACGGCGCCGTGGATGCGCTGGAACAGGCCGCGGTGCCCCAGCACGTCCGCCTCCGCCAGGAGGTCGTGCTCGTCCGTGCCGCTGGCGAGGTACAGCTTCACACCCGCGGCATGCAGCGCCTTCAACAGGGGGAAGACCCCCTTCACGGTGACGTCCTCCACGCACAGCTCGCCGCGCTGGAGCTTGGCCACGCGCTCGGAGACCATGGCCACCAGCTCCGCGTTGTACAGCTCCTTGTAGCCCTCCGGGGACTTCACCTCGGAGGCCGGCACGATCCCGAACTCCCGGACCATTTCCACGAGGCCATGCATCTGCACGAGCGTCTGAAGGCCGGTGGTTTTTTCCACGTAGTCGTGCACGCGCTCCTTCACGGTGAGGAACAGCTTCTCCTCCGTCGTCTTCCAGCCCGGGCCCAGGATCGCGTGGACCATCACCGGCTCCATGATCTTCTCCCACCCTTCACGGAGCGTGGAGATGGTGCCGTCGTTGTCGAAGATGGCGTGGGTGGGCCTCGCACCGGGCCCGGCCGCGGCGCGCGCGCCGTCTGGCGACGGGCCCACGACCTCGATCTCGGTGCCCGGGATGAACGCGGCGGCCCGGGAGTCTTCCGCCAGCTCGGGGTTGTAGACGTAGTCCGGGTCCGCACCGATGGCGCGTATCTCCTGCGGACTGGCCGTGCCGGTGACGAACAGCTTCTTCACGGTCACGCCGGCGGCCAGGTTTCCCAGCGCCGCGGCGGCCAGCGGATCCGCGCCCGCCGCAAGCGCTGCCGCGATGCCGGCCAGCGCCGCGTCACCCGCCCCCACGGTATCGATCCTGCCGAGGATCTGCAGGCCCGGCACCTCGCGCAGGCCCGCGGCGTCCCGCACCAGGAGGCCGCGCGGGCCCCGGGTCATGAAGATCGGCTCCCGCCACCGCGCAAAGAGCGTCTGCAGGGCGCTCTCCGCCTCGTGCCGGGGCACCGGCTGGCTGCTCTCCCACTCCACGCCAACGAGGCGCAGCGCCTCCCGGTCGTTGAGCTTGCGGCGGGCCCCGGGGTAGCTGTCGCTGAAGCTGCGGCTGTCACAGATGAACGGCACCCGCGCCGCGGAGATGAGCGCGGCCAGCTCCGCGCGGAACTGGTCCGTG
>DASRZR010000306.1:0-5409 GCA_035686185.1 Spirochaetia bacterium
CGGGCGGCCCGCGCCGCCGGCCCGGCGCCGCGCCAAAGGCCCTCAGGCGGTCATCACCCCTGCTGCCACGAGCACCACGGCCACGATGGCCACCGCGATACGGTACCAGCCGAACACCGCGAGGCTTCGCGTGCGGAGGTAGCTCACCATCCACTGCACCGCGGCAAATCCCGCCACGGCCGCCACGACCAGCCCGATGACCGGGGACGCCCAGCCGAACGTGTGGATGATCTCGTGCCCGCGCTTCAGCCCCTCGTAGATCGTGGCCGCGCCGAGCGTCACGAGGCCCAGCAGGAAGCTGAACTCCACGGCCGCGGACATGGAAAGACCCACGAGCAGCCCGCCGGCAATCGTGGCAAGGCTGCGGCTCACGCCCGGCCACAGGGACAGCACCTGCGCAAAGCCGATGATCAGCGCCGACTGCCACCCCAGTGACTCCAGCGCGGAGCCTTCCTTCAGCCGGCGGCGGTTGAGGAACACCAGGATGAACAGGCCGCCCACCACCCACGCGCCGACGACGGGCCAGAGGCCGAAGAGGTACTGCTTGATCGTGTCTTCCAGCAGGAGCCCGATGAGCGCCGCGGGGATGAAGCCCACCACGAGGTTTCCAAACAGGCGCAGGCCGTCACGGTCCCGGCCGAAGATGCCGGCAAATATCTTCCTGATCCGGCCGAAGGACACCAGGAACACGGCGATGATGGCCCCGAGCTGGATGACGATGGCAAACGCATCTGAGGCGCTCTTCTCCGCCGGCGTGGCAAACAGCCCCAGGAGGTTCTGGACGATGAGGAGGTGCCCGGTGGAGCTCACCGGCAGGAACTCCGTGAGCCCTTCCACCAGGCCCAGCAGGGCGCTCTGCGGCGCGCTCATGGTGGAGCGGCCGGGCTGCAGCGGCAGGAGCGGGCCGCCGCCAGCGCTGAGCGTGGGCCCGGGCTGGGCCGCGGAGGACTGGGCCACGAGCGGTGTACCGAGGCAGACCGTGAGCACGAGGACAGCGACGATGCGTCTTGCTTGCATAGGATGCGAACATACTACGACGCGCTTGACCGCGCCAGTCCGGGGGCATACAAGGGAAGCCAGATGCGTGGCCATCCCCTGGCACCACCGCTTGCCGCGGCCCTGGTGACGCTGCTGGCCGCGGCGGGCTGCTCGAGGTCGGGCGCACACGTCGCCTCCACGGCCGCCCGCGCGGCCGGGCCGGCCCCCCCGGTAGTTGCCGCGGAGGGCGTGCTGGCGGATTTCACCCGGCAGGTTGCCGGCAGCCGCGTCACGGTCATCAGCCTTGTGCGGCCGGGCGTGGACCCGCGCGCGTGGCAGCCCACCGCCGGGGACATGGCGGCCGCGGCGCGCGCGCCGCTCATCATCACAAACGGCGCGGGCCTGGAGCCGTTCCTGGATGCGCTGCTGAAGCGTGCCGGGGACCAGGCCCCGGTCATGGAGGCAACCCGCGGCATCGACCTTCGCCTGAACGCGGACGGGAAGCCGGAGCCTCACGTGTGGCTGAGCCCGGTCCTGGCCATCAGGTGCGTGCAGAACATCCGGGACAGCCTCTCCCGCATGGACCCGCCGGGGGAGCCCACCTACGGCGCCCTTGGGGACGCGTACATACGGCAGCTTCGGGACCTGGATGCGTGGATATCAGACCAGGTGAACGCGGTGGCACCAGAAAAGCGCGTGCTTTCCACCGGGCAGGAGATGCTGGGGTACTTTGCGGACCAGTACGGGATCCAGGTGGTGGCGCCGACGGATGACTCCCACGAACCGCTGGTGCTGGATTCCCTCACGGATGCGTCAGGACCGGCGCCTACTTACATCGACATGATGCGGTTTGACGTATCGGTGATCGTGAAGGCGATGAGCGCGGGGCCGGGTTGAGCAACATGGCCGGGCTGACCCGAGCGGCCGCCCTCAGCGGCCCAGCTTGCGGATGACGCGCTCGAACCCCGGCAGGGACCGCTCGATGACCGGCGTGTCCACGCAGTAGGCCACGCGGAAGTAGCCCGGCAGGCTGAACCCCCGGCCCGGCACGGCCAGCACCAGCTCCTCCTGCAGTGCCTGCACGAACACCAGGTCATCGCCACCGGGCGCCTTGGGGAAAATGTAGAACGCGCCCTGCGGCACGTCGAACTGGTAGCCCATGGATTTCAGGGCGGAGCAGAACAGGTCCCGCTTGCGCCGATAGATCTCCACGTCCACGGCCAGGCCCTGGAGGGAGGAGACCACGCGCTGCATGAGGGCCGGCGCGTTCACGTAGCCGAGGATCCGCGTGGCCAGGATGATGCCGTCCACCAGGCGGGAGGCGTCATCCGCGGCTGGGTTCACCGCCACAAACCCAATCCGCTCTCCCGGCAGGGAGAGGTCCTTGGAGTAGGAAGTCACCACGATGGAGTGGGGGTACAGCGCCATGACCCCGGGGACCGTTGCCCCATCATACGCGAGCTTGCGGTACGGCTCATCGGAGAGCAGGTAGATGGCGTGCCCGATGCGCCGGCCCTCCGCGCCCAGCATGTCCGCCAGCTTTTTCAGCGTGGCCTCCGGGTAGATCCGGCCCGTGGGGTTGTTCGGCGAGTTGATGATGAGCGCCGCGGTGCGCTCCGTGATACTGCTCCTGATTGCTTCCACGTCCAGGTCGAAGTCCGGCCGTGACGGCGCGAGCACCAGCGTCCCGCCGTGGTTGTCCACGTAGGAGATGTACTCCATGAAGCAAGGCGTACTGGCGATCACCTCCGCGCCGGGGTCCAGGATGGCCTTCAGGGCCGAGTTCATTCCGCCGCTGGCGCCTACCGACATCACTACGTGCTGTCCGCCAAGGGCCACGCCCTGCTCCGCGGAGACCTGCGCGGCCACGCGTGCCCGCACATCCGGGTAGCCGGCGTTGGGCATGTAGCCGTGCTTGCGGACCATCGGCGCGGTGACCGCCTCCAGCAGCGCTTTCTGGAACTGCGCTGGCGGCTCCACGTCCGGGTTGCCCAGGCTCAGGTCACACACCTTGTCCGCGCCGTGCTTCTGGCGCAGGACGTTTCCCGCCTCGAACATCCGGCGGATCCAGGACGAGTTCTCCAGGCTGGATGCGATCTTTCGGCTCACGGCCATGTCACGCCTCCTGGAGGGCGGCGGTCAGGCCGTCCATCTGCTGGTCAGTGCCAATGCTGATCCGAAGCCCGTCAGAGACAATGCCGGTCTTCCAGTGCCTCACGAGGTAGCCGCGGGCCAGCAGCTTCTCGTACAGGGTCCCGGCGTCCTGGCCCGCAGGCGGAACGGCAAAGATGAAGTTGGTGGAAGAGGGCAGCACGGTGAACCCCCGGGCGCGCAGCGCCTGGGAGAATCGCTCCCGGGTGGCCACGAGCTTCTCCCGGCAGGACCGGAAGTACTCCTGGTCCTCCAGCGCCGCGCAGGCCGCCACCTGGGCCATGCGGCTGACGTTGTAGCTGTCCTTCACCTTCGCGATCTCCTGGATGAGGGATTCGTGCGCAAAGGCCAGGCCCGCGCGCATCCCGGCCAGGGAGTACGCCTTGGAGAGCGTTCGCACGATGATCAGGCGGGGGTTGGCGGCCAGCAACGGCAGCGTGGACTCATCGGAGAAATCCACGTACGCCTCGTCCGTGACGACGATTCCGCGGAACCGCTTCAGGAGCTGGTCCACCCACGCCGTGGGGAAAGCCGGACCGTAGGGCGCATTGGGCGTAGTAAGGAAGAACATCTTTGCCCTGGGAGAAGGCACCGGAAGGGATGCCATCTCCGCCTGCTGTGCCACCCGGGGCATTGGAACGGTCCGCACGCGCGCCCGGCTGATCTCCGCCAGCACGGGGTACAGGGAATAGGAGGGCTGAAACCATGCCACGGTGTCCCCCTCTGCCACGAACGTGCGCATGAGGAGGGCAAGGATCTCGTCGGAGCCGTTTCCGCAAAGCACCTGGGACGGCGCCAGGCCGTAGAGGCGCGCCGCCTGCTCCCGGAGGGGTGTGGAATCAGGGTTGGGGTACAGCCGGAGGGACTCGGAAACCGCCGCGTGGAGGGCCTCTATCACGCGGGGGGACGGGGGGTAGGGGTTCTCATTGGAGTTCAGCTTGATCAGCGCCTGGCCGGGCCCGGGCTGAAGGCCCGGGACGTAGCCGTCCATCCGCCGCACCGCCCCGCGGACGAACGCGAGGGCCTCCTGTTCTGCCTTCATGCCGTGCACTGTAGCAGAAACCACCCGCCTTGACTTCTGGGGGGGGTAATCCTATATACTATTTTTACTATGGCTATAACGATCTCCCGCACAGCCGCCGGAAAGATCTCCGGCATTCTCTCCGAACAGGGCAAGGCCGGGGCCGTCCTCCGCGTATGGGTGGCGGGACTCGGGTGCTCGGGATACCGCTATGGCATGGGAATCGACGAGAAGGAGCCCGAAACGGGCGACCAGATATTCGAGTCCAACGGAATCCGCGTGGTGGTGGACCCTCAGAGCCTGGAATACATGGACGGCTCCACGGTCAACTGGGTGGATGAGCAGGACAACAGCGGTTTTGCCATCGACAACCCCAACCCGGCCCCGGCCCGCGAGTGCAACTGCGGCGGCGGAGCCTGCGGATGCGGCACGGACGCCCATGCCCATGACGAAGTCCCGGAGGAAAGCACCGTAGACGCCTAGGCGGCGAACGTCCGGGCAGTCTCCTTCAACAACTCTCGTATCGGCAGTGACTGGGGGCACATGTCCTCGCACTGGCCGCACTCCACGCACGCGTCCGGCTTGCCCGCGATCCGTGTGTAGCCGGTGAGCCACTGGTCCCGCGTATTCCACACGGAGGACGCGTTGAGGGCCGCCAGCAGCTCGGGGATCTCCACGCCGTGCGGACACGGCTGGCAGTAGCGGCAGGCCGTGCAGTCTGCCTTGATGCGCCCCCGCATGGCATCACGCGCACCGTCATACACGGAAAGCTGCTCGGAGCTCAGCGCGTGGGGACGCGCCAGTGCGGCAACCCGAAGGTTCTCCTGCAGTTGCGCGGGCTCATTCATGCCGGAGAGCAGAAGGCTCACCCCGGGCTCATTCCATACATAGCGCAGCGCCCATTCGGCGGGGCTCCATCCTTCCGAGCGCGCATCGAAGACGGCCTGCATCTCGGGCGGCAGGGACTTCGCAAGCCGGCCTCCCTTCAACGGCTCCATGACCACCACGCCCAGGCCCTTCTCCGCCGCGTATCGCAGCCCGGCAAGGCCCGCCTGGAACGTCGTGTCCATGTAGTTGTACTGGATCTGCGCGAGCGCCCAGCCGTCGTACTCGTCCACGATCCGGGGGAAGTCATCCTGGTGGCCGTGAAAGGAGAACGCCGCAAACCGGATGCGGCCCTGCTTTCTCGCGTCATCCAGGAACTCCCGCACTCCCAGGTCCCGCATACGGTTCCAGGATTCCCCATCCAGCCCGTGCAC
>DASRZR010000307.1:0-2099 GCA_035686185.1 Spirochaetia bacterium
CGGCGCGCTGACGTACACCATAGGATTCGCGGAGCTGCTCGACCACGCCAGGCGCGGCACGAAGAAGTCCTCCACGGACAGGTCGCCCACCAGCCACAGGATCCGGGTGCCGATCCACCCCTCCTCCCACTGGGGCGCAGCCGCGGGGATCCGCTGGGGCACGTTTCCCGCAGCACCCCGGGACAGGAGGTCGAGCGGCGTACGGAAGAATCCGGACGAGGGATGGATCACCTGCTTGCCGGTGTCCCAGATGAGGACACCCGGGATGATCTGCCAGGACACGTCGGCCTGGAGCACGCGGCTCGCGAAGGCAAGGCGTGTGCCGGGCACGTTCAGCGGATTGTTGTCCGGCAGGGAATCCAGCAGCGCCCAGCCGGTGGCGGAAAGCGTAAGCCCTTCTGCCGGTGACGCGTGGCCGCTCAGCGCGAGCTGGGAAGTGACGCGCGTGGCTTCGGCCTGGGCAAGCGGCGAGCCAGTCCCTGAAATCGGGCCAAGGGCAGCGGTGGGCGCGGCATTCACGTCCACCTCCCCTTCCAGGGCAGCGGCACGCACCGTTGCCGCCAGCCCCAGCACGAGCGCCACCGCGGCACGCAGGATCCGCGGGCTCATCGAGGTTCCTCCGGAGTCCACGTGGCCAGGTAGCTGCGACGGAAGGCTGTTTCCGGCACGACCTTTCGGCCCACCTTGTCGAAGGTCATCACCGTACGCTTCGTGGCATCGTCCCCCGCCAGCACTTCCACCGTGAACGGCACGTCCTTCCCCACCGCGGCCCGGTAATCGCGGTAGGTCGCCTTCTTCAACAGCACGCCGGAGGCCGCGTAGAACTCCGCGTACACGAGTCTCAACGTGGCTGTCTCCATCCAGAGCTGGACGTGCGGGTAGCTGGCGTCTCCCGTGCCGGGCTTAGCCACCAGGGAAAAGTGGTACACCGGCACCCCGTTCCGGGAGGCCGGGTCCATGGATGCCACGTCGTAGTCACGGGCGAACGTGCGGATGACGTCGCCGTCCGAGGCCTGCCCGGTGAGCACCTCCAGCGGGGAGATGCGAACGGGGTTCGTGGTGCGCACGAACAGCAGGTACACGGCGTTTCCGTCCACGAGAAGCTTGCGCCCCCGGTCCGATGGCGGGTCGGCAAAGTACATGAGCAGCCGGTTGTGATCGGTCCCGATCTTCAGCGAGCCCCAGAGCCGGGCCGTATCGGTGACATGGTCCCCCGTGTAGGCGCTCAAGTTCACTTCGAAGCTCATGTCATCGATCGTCCTCAGGGCATCCGACCGGGCCAGAATCCGGGCCGGCGATTCGGCGGGCGCCTCGGCGTGCGCCCGAGCGGGAGAGAGCAGGACCGCGAGGGCCGCGGCAATCGGAAGAATTGCAGTCTTCATGGCGTGTCTCCTAACGTGACCGAAGCAGCGTCGCCGCCGTGCGGCGGACGGCAACGACCCCCGGGAACAGCGCGGCGGCCAGGGAAGCCGCGAGCAGCCAGGCGCCGTTTCCGACGAAGCTCTCAAGGCTCGGGGTGAAGCTCACGGTGATGCCGGAAGTAGACATGCCGGGCTCCGGCGGCATGGGGACGCCACCCAGCACGTTGAGGAGGCCGGAGGCGCCTCCACCCGCCAGGAAGCCGGCCGCAGCGCCGACGGCGCCGAGGAGCAACCCTTCCGTCACGAGCAGGAAGAGCATCTGGGAGCGCCGTGTCCCGAAGGCGCGCAGCGTGCCGATCTCGCGGTAGCGCTCGAAGATGGAAACCGACAACGTCCCCGATATGGAGAACAGCGCCACGGCCAGCACGATGAACCGCGCCACGGCCAGGATGAGCTGGTACAGCCCGTTGGCGGCCTGGAACGACGGCGAAAGCTGCTTCCACGTGCGGACCACGAGTCCGGACACCGGGGAGCCGGCCGGGGCCAGGGACACGAGGCGTGCCGTCTCGTCCGTATTTGCAGTGTCGCGCAGAAACACGGTGAAGCTCGGTACACGGGACGTGCCCACGAGCGCCTGCGCATCGGCAAGGTCCATGGTCACGGACACGTCGTCCACCTCCGCGATGCCGCTGGAGCTCGTTCCTGCGATCGTGAAGCTTTCCGTGTTCACGCCGCCGC
>DASRZR010000308.1:0-4078 GCA_035686185.1 Spirochaetia bacterium
GGGCGCGCTCGGGCCCGGCCGCTCCGGACAGCACAGCCCAGACCTGGGATTCCAGCCAGATCCTGCCTTCATCGTCGGAACGGGTGCCCAGGGGGGTGCCGGCGTCCGTGAAGGCGCGGTAGTACCATTCACCGTCCCAGCAGGACTCGTTGATGCGCTCCCGCATGCCCTCCGCGGCCGAGCGGAGCTCCGCCGCGTGGGCGCTCCGGCCCGTGCCGTCCGCGATCCGCGCGAGCAGCGAGCAGGCATGCACGTACATCTCCGCGATCATGACCGAGGATGCCTTGCCCGTCGGACCGGCCAGGTTCAAGCAGTCGTTCCAGTCCGCGTTCCCGATCTTTGGCAGGTCCTGCCAGCCGGTGTTCGCGGCGGACCAGCCCACCGCGCGCCGCAGGTGCTCGTACAGGCTGCTCGTCGAGCCGTCGGTGTACGGTACCGGCTCGTCCAGCACGGCAAGGTCACCCGTCTCGCGGAGATAGGCGTCTACCGCGATGACAAGCCACAGGTGATCGTCACCAAAGCCTTCCCCGGCGCCCTTCTTCGTGAGCGGCGAATACTGGTGGTGGGCACGGCCTTCCGGAAACTGCGTGGCGGCAATGTCCAGGAGCCGGCCCCGGGCCAGCGCCGGGATCTGATGAACGAACCCGAGGATGTCCTGGGCGGAGTCGCGGAACCCCATCCCCCGGCCGATGCCGGACTCGTAGTAGGATGCGGAGCGCGACCAGTTGAACGTGGTGCGGCACTGGTAGGGATTCCAGACGTTCACCATGGAGTTGACGGCCGGGTCCGGCGTCTCGGCGGAATACCGTGACAGGCAGTCGCTCCAGTACGCCCCCAGGCGCGCCAGCTCCTTTCCCACCGCGTCGGGCCGGCGGTACTTTCGGCGCAGCGGCTCATCCTCTCCCCACGTCTCCCCATAGCCGAGCACGAAAAGGATCTCTTCCTCCGCGCCGGGCGCAAGAGACAGGTCCACGTGGATGCTGGCACAGGGGGCCCAGCCCACGGCTGCCGTGTTGCTGCAGCGCCCTGTCTCCACGGCGGCCGGGTTGGCCTCGGACCGGTACGGGCCAATGAACGCCTGGCGCAGGCCGTCCCAGGATGCCGCCGGGCGGCTGCACCAGAACCACGCGTAGCAGGGCTGGTGCGCGTGGTAGTTCGTCACGTGGTAGATCGTGTTGGCGCGGAACTTCGTCTGCCCGATGTTGAGGTTGTACTGGAAGTCGGTCATGTCGTTGACCGCGTCCCACAGGCAGAACTCCGCGTAGGAGAACACGCCGATCCGCCGCTTCCCGCGGCCGGTGTTCCTCACGCGGAGCCTCCACACCTCCAGCCGCTCGTCGATGGGAACGAGGTAGGTGGTCTGCGCCTGAATGCCGCGGTGCCGGGTCCGGATGCAGGTGTAGCCCAGGCCGTGGCGGCACTCGTAGCCGCCGTCCGGCGTTTTCTGCTGGACGGGCGCCCACGTGGCAGACCAGTAGGCGCCGTTGTCCGCATCCCGCAGGTACAGGTAGCGCCCCGGACGGTCCGCCGGCACGCTGTTGTACCGGTAGCGCAGGATGCGTCGATCCCGGGGATCCCGGCAGAAGGAATAGCCGCCGGCGGTGTGGGAGATCAGGCCGCAGTAATCGTTGACGCCGAGGTAGTTGATCCAGGGGAGCGGGGTGTCAGGCCGTGTGACCACGTACTCGCGGTGGTCGTCGTCAAAGTGGCCGTAGCGCATGAGGTGACGGCATGATATTGGAGCCGGCGCGGAGGGGCAAGACGCCGCCGCGCGGTCTTCCGTCAGAGCTCGGTCACGCTCCCGGACCCGGACCGGTGCACCGTGGCCCGCGCGCCCCCGCCGTAGCGTACGCTGCCGGATCCCGAGAGGGAGACCTCGATGGCATGCGTGGCAATGAGCTGGGCGTCTCCCGAGCCGTTGATCGTGACCGCGGCGTCCGCGCTCTGCAGTTCCTGCGCGTGCACGCCTCCCGAACCGCTGATGGTCACGGTGAAGCGGTCCGAGCTCCCGCGGAGGTGGATGCTCCCGGACCCGCCGATGGCGGCACTCACCGTGGCGGCGCGCGTGTCGCAATCGATGCTGCCGGAGCCCCGGATTTCCAGGCTCATTCCGTTGACCCGCAGCGGCGTGGCCGTGCTGGCATTACCGGATCCCGAGATGCAGATCCCGTCCACCCGGGGCGCGGCCACGGAGAACTCGAGCCGGGTCAGGTGAGTCACGTGCGCACCGCGAACCAGCCCCAGGTGCAGGACGCCGTCCACTACTTCCGTCCTTACCAGCGGGAGCACGTTGTCGTCCGTCTCCACGCTCACGAGCTGGGTGCCATCCTGGCGGATGACCACGTTGCCCGAACCCTCCAGGTCGATCGCGGTGAAGGACGGCAGGTCACGGTCCGTGCTCTGTACGTGTCCGGAGCCGACGATCCAGCCGTGCCCATCCTCGAAGTCGCCGGAGGCAAAGGCGGCGGCGCAGACCAGGGCAAGGACAAGAGCGAATGCGGGAACGGCACGCTTCATCTGAGTATCCTCCAGGTATCTGATCGAACACCGCCGCGGAGACAATCTGCCACCGCGGCGTCCGGCCCTGTGTTATACTTCCGGGCGCCGGGCGCGCTCGCCCCTGGCCGGGGGAACAGGGTTTTCATGGACGTGATAGACATCCGGACGGTGATCGTGGGCCAGTTGATCACCGATGCCCTCTGTACCGGCGTGCTGGCGTATCTCTGGCGAACCTACCGCCGGCGGTTCTCCGGGACCGGCTACTGGGCCGCGGACTTCGGGTGCCAATCGGTGGCGGCCCTGCTCATCGTGCTGAGGGGCATCATTCCGGACTGGTTGTCGGTGGGCGCCTCGGACCCCCTGATTGTCGTGGGGGCCGTCTTTGGGCTGGTTGGACTGACGCGCTTTTTCGGCGCTCCGGGCCGGCCGCTTCGCGCCTGCGCCATCGGGGCCGGCTTCGCTGCCGTCCACCTCTATTTCGCTTTCGTGATGCCAAGCCTGCGGGCGCGAAACGTCGCGTTCTCCGCCGCCCTCGCGGCCGTGAGCGCGCTGTGCCTGTGGCTGCTGAACCGGCGGATCCCGCGAAGCGGGACTGGGACCACCCGGTGGGTGAGCCTCGTGTTCTTTCTCTCCTGTCTTGTCAGCGCCGCCTGGATCGTCGCGGAGCTTACCGCTCCGACCCCGGCGGATTTCTTCCGGTCAAGCCCGTTCGTGACGCTCGTGCTCCTGTGCTACCAGATCCTGCTGCTCTGGCTCACGTTCGCGCTCGTGCTCCTGCTCAACGGCCGCCTGCTCGCCGAGGTGCTGTCCCAGGAGGAGAAGTTCTCTGCCGCGTTCCGTGCCGCCCCCTATGCGCTGGTGATCAGCGATTCCGAGAGCCGCATCCTGGACGTGAATGAAGGCTTCACGGTCCTCTCTGGCTACGGTCGAGAGGATGCCATCGGAAGGACCACCCGCGAGATGCGCCTCTGGGAGGACGAGACGGCGCACGAGCTCTTCATTCGGGAGATCAAGGAGCACGGCCGGGTCAATGGCCGCGAGGCGCGCTTCCGCACCCGCTCGGGAGAGAGGCGGGACGGGCTCTTGTCCGCCGAGATCATCGGCGATGCGGATCGGCGGTGGGTGCTCACGGGAGTCAACGACGTGACCGAGGTGAAGCGGGCCGAGGCGGAGCACGAGCGGCTGATGTCCGCCATCGAGCAGAGCGGGGACACGATCGTCATCACCGACCGGCACGGTGCCGTGCTCTACGTGAACCCCGCCTTCGAGAAGGTCACCGGCTATCGCCGGGAAGAGGCCCTGGGCCGGAATCCTCGCATCCTCAAGAGCGGGATGCACCCGCCGGTGTTCTACGAGAAGCTGTGGCGGACCATCACGTCCGGGCGGACGTGGACCGGGACCATCATGAACCGTCGCAAGGACGGGTCCCTGTACACGGAGGAGGCATCCATCTCACCCGTCGTGGACCGGGCCGGCAGCATCGTCAACTACGTGGCGGTCAAGCGGGACATCACCGCCCAGCGGCGGCTGGAAGCGCAGCTGCGGCAGGCGCAGAAGATGGAGATCGTCGGGCAGCTGG
>DASRZR010000309.1:0-2332 GCA_035686185.1 Spirochaetia bacterium
CGCGCTGGTGGCCCAGTCCGGCGGGCCGTCTCCCGTCATCAACTCATCCCTTCAGGGCGTCATCGAGGGGTGCCGCGCGTTTTCCGAGAGGATCGGCACGGTCTACGCTGCCTGGCACGGAATCGAGGGGGTGCTCCTGGAAGAGCTCGTGGACATGGGCCGGCAGCCGGCCCGGGAGATCGAGCTGCTGGGCACCACCCCGGCGGCCGGCTACATCGGCACCTGCCGGTACAAGCTCACCCCGGAGCAGACGGAGGATTTCGGTCGGATCGTGGACGTGCTGAAGGCGCACGACATCGGCTGGTTCTTCTACATCGGCGGCAACGATTCCATGGACACGGCGGCCAAGGTGTCCGCCCTTGCGCGCGAGCGTGGCGTGGATCTCGTTGTCACCGGCGTGCCCAAGACCATTGACAACGACGTGGGGGATCCCGAGTTCCGAATCATCGACCACACGCCGGGCTACGGAAGCGCGGCGCGCTACTGGGCGCTGCTCACGCAGAACGTGAACGAGGAGAACCGCGGAACCTGCCCCTCCGAGCCGGTGTGCGTCCTGCAGGCCATGGGCCGCAAGAGCGGGTTCATCACGGCGGCCGCCCGGCTGGGAGATCCCCACCGGCAGATGCCGCTGCAGCTTTACATGGCGGAGAGCCGGCACACGCTGGAAAGCCTGCACGAGAACGTCAACCGCCAGCTTCGCAGGACCGGGCGCTGCATCGTCGTGGTGAACGAGGGCTTTGACGTGGGCGGCGTCGGGGAGCGGCACGACGGCTTCGGCCACGTGGAGTACGGCGCCAGCCGCACGAACGCCGCGCAGGAGGTAGTGAACTACCTCAACGTGAACGGTCTGGCCGTGCGCGGCCAGGCCACCGGACAGGTTCCCGGTGTCATCCAGCGCTCGGTGTCCCAGTGCGCCTCACGGGTGGACATCCAGGAGGCGCGCGAGGTTGCCCGTCACGCGGTGGACGTGGCGATGAGGGAGGGGACCGGTTGGATGTCCACCATCCTGCGCGTTCCCGGCGCCTCGTACAGGGCCCGTTACGACAAGGTCCCCCTGGAAACGGTGGCCAACTCGGCCCGATCCCTGCCGGCTTCCTGGATCACCCCGGACGGCCTGGACGTGACGGACGATTTCATCCGCTACGCCGCGCCGCTGATCGGAGACGGGGACCCTCCGGTTCCGCTGGAAGGCGGACTGCAGAGGTTCGCGCGGCTTGAGCAGAAGTTCATCGACAGGAAGTGTCCGGCCTACGTTCCCGTGAGGTTCAGGGAGGAGAAAGCTCGCTGAGGCGCCGGAGCACGGAGTCCATGACTCGATTGGCCTCCCGGAACCTCCCGGGTTCCGCCAGCATTTCTCTCTCGGTCTGGACCGTCGGCCCGGGGACGATATCCGCCCGTGAGCCCTGGATCATGTCCACGGCGGAGATCGGCGTGGTCTCCATGTGGAACTGCAGCCCGACCACGCGGCTGCCGAGCGCGAACGCCTGGTTGGCGCAGGCGTCACTTTCCAGGAACCGGGCAGCCCCCTGTGGCAGGTCGAACGTTTCACCGTGCCAATGGAAGACGGTGAGCTCCCGTGGAAACACTGCCGCAATGTCCCCGTTGGCGCCGCCTGTTTTTCGCACGGGAAACCAGCCGATTTCCTTCTGGGGGTTGCGGTAGACTCTCGCGCCCATCGCGCTGGCGATGAGCTGGGCTCCGAGGCAGATCCCGAGCACCGTCTTCTCCGCCTCTATGGCGCGAGCGATCAGCTCCTTCTCCGGCCGAAGCCAGGGGAAGTCGCTCTCGTCGTTCACGCTCATCGGTCCCCCCATGACGATGAGCCAGTCGAAGTCGTCGGTGTCCGGAAGCGGCGCCCGAGCGAACAAGGGGGTAACGGCAAGCGTGGCCTGCTGGGCGTCCATCCAGGCCTGGATGGACCCGATGCCTTCGAACGCAACGTGCTGAAGGACGTGGACGCGCACTGCCTGGCCTCGGAGCACCTTAGCAGGCCCGTTCTTCATGGTCCATGCGGTGTCGGCTGCCGGCCAGACGTCGTTCGGTTCCGCGGCTGGGCGCATATTGATACGCTCGGGCGGGGGGGGTAGATTGCGTTCCGAAGCCCGGCGTCCGAGAATCGCAGCGGGGAGCATGTTTCGGCCGCCTCCGCGCGCCTCGGGCCCCGGTCATGAGAAAGACCCGGCGAGTGGTCAGAGGAAAGAAACTTGAGCTTCTCATTCACGGCGCTGCCCCTGGAAGGACTCTGGCTCGTTGAACCCGCGGTGCACAGTGATGCCCGCGGAGCGTTCCTGGAGACCTACAAGGAATCCGAGTTCGCGGCGCGCGGATTGTG
>DASRZR010000310.1:0-5225 GCA_035686185.1 Spirochaetia bacterium
GCCCCGGTGGACGTACCGGTACCGGGGCACGGTTCCATCCGCTGTTCCAACCCCGTTGGTGCATGGAACAGGCGCGTGGGCACCGGGTTCGGTTCCCGTGGTGCCCCGGTAGCGGCTCTCCAACTACTTGCCGGATAACTAAATGGTGGGATATGCGATGCGAGGTACCGTGGGCCTCCTGGCACCCGTCTTGCATCTGGGACACTGCGATGCAAGCCAACCAAGCTCTCGGTGCCGATGCTGAGGACACGATCACGGCTCCCGGTGGCGCGGCCACCCTCGATGCCGCCGGCGCGCCCGTTGACGGGAAACGCACGCCGCTGCCGACTGACTCAGTTTCGATCCTTCGTGTCCTGGTCCGGATGATGATCCACGGTACCGAGATCTCCGAGATCCTGCAGCGCGTATGCAGTTCCGCGCTGGACCGGGGCGGCTTTCACCGAGCGTGGATCGGGCTTCTGGACGACACGACGGGTGCTCTTTCTGTTGCTGCGCGGGCAGGCGCGCCGGCCAACGGCCAGCCTTCCTCGCCCGACGCCGGGCCCGAGTGCGTGGCCCGCGCGGCTCTGTCGGCCGGCACGCGCGTCGTGAGGGACCTGTCTCATCCCGCGCCCGGAGAGCCCCCCTGCCACCACGAGACCTGGTCCGAGGGTTGCCGCGCTGCCGCCGCGTTTCCGCTGAACGCCGGCGGCCTGCTCCTGGGCGTCCTCGTCCTGTATTCCGCTTCTCCCGACGCTTTTGGGCTGGACACGCTCCGCTTCCTGGACGATCTCGCCAACGACCTGTCCACCGTCGTGGAGTTCGGCCGTCGGGAAGCGCAGCGCACCCGCGCGCTGGCCGAGCTACGGGAGAGCGAGGAGCGCTATCGGGAGCTGGTCCGCCTCTCTCCCGTGGCCATCCTCGTGGACCGCGGCGGTCACGGTGTGTCGTTCGCCAACCCGGCGGCCCTGCGGCTGTTCGGAGCCGCGGATGAAAGTGAGCTGATAGGCAAGACCGCGAGCGACCTCATGCACCCTTCCCACCAGGAGGAGATCCGACGGACCGTCGCCCACCTCCGCGCCGGAGCACTGGCGGCGCCTCTCATCCAGAAGGCCGTGCGGGTGGACGGGAGCCTGAGGGACGTCGAGGCGCACGTGGCGCTCATCCAGAACGGCGCGGAACCCGTCCTGCAGATCGTCCTCGATGACGTCAGCGAACGGGTTGCCGTGGTGCGCTCACTGTGGGAGAGCGAGAACCGGCTGCGGAAGGCCCAGGCAATGGCCCACGTGGGCAACTGGCAGATCGACCTGTCGGTCCAACGCATCTGGGGCTCCGAGGAAGCGCTTCGGATCTATGGCGCGGACCCCGAGGCTCCGATGCCGGATCTCCAGACGGTCCAACAGTGCGTGGTGCCGGAAGAACGCGCCCGGCTGACCGAGGCACTGAGAGACCTGGTGGAAAACGGGCGGGCGTACGACGTGGAGTTCCGCATCCGGCGGTTGGACACCGGGGAGCTGCGAACCGTGCATTCCCGAGCGGAGGTGGTGCGGACCTCCTCCGGCGCGCCGACCTCCATCGTGGGCGTCATCCAGGACATCACGGACCGCACACGCGTCCAGCAGGCGCTGCGGCAGAGCGAGGCCCGGCTTTTGACCACGCTGTACTCCATCGGTGATGGAGTCATCACCACGAACCTGGCGGGCGACATCGAGCAGATGAACCGTTCCGCGGAGACCATGACCGGCTGGACGGAAGCAGAGGCCCGCGGCGTGCCGGCCCGGGAGGTGTTCCGCCTTGTCGACGAGGAGACCTCCACGCTCCAGGACGGCCTCGTGAGCCGCGCCATTTCGGAGCGCAAGTCGATCTCCATCGGCACCGGGGTGGCGTTGCTGGCCCGGGATGGCACGCTCCTGTCCGTGTCCTGTAGTGTCTCTCCCATACGCGCGGAGGAGGAGAGCCCTTCCGGGGCCATCGTCGTGTTCGAGGACAAGACGCGGGAGCGCACCCTGGAGGACCAGGTGCGCCAGTCCCAGAAGCTGGAGGCGGTGGGACGGCTGGCAGGCGGAATTGCCCATGATTTCAACAACATCGTCTCCGTGGTCCTGGGGCACACGGAGCTGCTCCTGGACGAGCTGAAACCGGCCGACCCCATGCGGGAAAGCATCAGGGCCATCGCGGATGCCGCGCGCCGGGGGGCGGGCCTCACGCGCCAGCTTCTCGCCTTTGCGAGGCGCCAGATCGTGGCGCCGGTCCCGGTGGACCTCAACGCCGCCATTTCCTCCCTGAAGGGGATGCTGGGTCGGCTGGTGGGAGAGGACGTGGAGCTTCAATTCCATCCGGGAGAGAACCTGTGGGTCACGCAGATCGATCCCACCCAGGTGGACCAGGTCCTCGCGAACTTCGCCACCAACGCGCGCGATGCCATCGAGGACACCGGCACCATTGTGATCGAGACCGGCAACGTGACAATCGACGAGGAATACGCGGCGGAACGCGTGGACGCCTTGCCCGGTGACTACGTGAGGCTTTCCTTCCGCGACACGGGGAAAGGCATGGATCGCGCCACGATGGCCCAGATCTTCGAGCCGTTTTTCACCACCAAGCCTTCGGGGCAGGGGACGGGCCTGGGCCTGGCCACGGTCTTCGGCATCGTGAAGCAGAACGGCGGGTTCCTCACCGTGGACAGTGAACCGGACCGGGGCGCCACGTTCACGATATTCCTGCCGCGGTTCCATGGCGCGGCGCAAGGTGCCCCGGCGCCCCGGGAGGAGCTTCCGGTCCGCGGCACGGAGACCTTGCTCGTGGTGGAGGACGAGCTGCAGTTGCTGAACCTGGCGCGGCTCACGCTGGCGGGCAAGGGCTACACGGTGCTTGCCGCTTCCACCCCGGCAGAAGCCATTCGCGCCTGTGAGACCCACCCGGGGGAGATCCATCTCCTCCTGACGGACGTGGTGCTGCCGGGGATGAACGGACGGGAGCTGCAGGAGCACCTGGCGCCGATCCGTCCGCGGATGAAGGTGATGTTCATGTCCGGGTACACGGCCGATGTCGTCGCCCAGAGAGGCATCGCCGCCGGCGAGATGGAGTTCCTGCCCAAGCCGTTCACTCCGCGGGTGCTCGTCCGCGCGGTGCGCGCCTTTCTGGACCGGGCCCCGTAGCGGCGCCGGCTGCACCGATCCTACAGCCGGTCGATGAACCCGGTCTGCAGGAAGATCTCGGTGGCGATCTTGCGGCGCTCCGCCGGATGCAGGATCATCCTCACCAGCACGTCGATGGCCGTGAATCCTATCTCCGTGGTCGGCTGCGTGATCACCGAGATCGGGAACTTCAGGTAGTCAAGCCACTTGTTGTCATCGTAGGTGACGATCTTGATCTGCTCCGGGATGCGGATGTCCAGCTCCCCGAGGCTCCCGAGAAGCTGGTAGCACACGTCGGAGGTGGCGCACAGAAGGCCGTCCGGGCGGGCCGACTCCACGAACTCCCGAATCAGCGCGGTGGAATCTTCCTGGCGGTAGTTCACCGTGAGCGTCCGCGGCGGGCACTCCGGCAGGCGCTGCAGGAGAAAATCCCGGTAGCCGATGGAGCGCTGGTGGACCGTGTACACGCTCTCCGGGTACCCGATGAACCCGATGGCGCGGCATCCCTTGGAGGCGAGGTACTCGGTGCCCACGTAGCCGGACTCGAAGTTGTTGATCCCGACGAACACCCTCTGGTGGCGGTCGTACTTGCGGTCCACGAATACCACGGGCAGGTCCGCGTCACTGAGCTCCCGGGGGCACTTCTGCGAGTTCACCGGCGCGATGATGAGCCCCGCCACGTCCTTGTCCAGGATGTTCTTGAGGTTGTACTTCTCTTTCTCGACGTCGTCCTCTGAGTCGCACAGCAGGATGGAATACGCCTGTTCCGACGCGTAGGTCTCAATGGCCTTGACCACCGAGATGTAATAGTCTTCCGTGATGTCGGCCACCACCACGCCGATCAGGCGCGATCCGTTGCGCCGGGTCTTCGGCTTGCGGATGTCATAGTGCAGCTCGTCGAGGACCTTCAGGACGAGCTCGCGCGTCTCCCGCTTGACGTACCGCGTCTTGTTGATGACGTGGGACACGGTCGTGATGGATACGCCCGCCTTCTGAGCAACGTCCTCGAGTCGAACCGTCTTGTTCTGCATCACTCGTCCGAAAAGAGCTCCGAGTGGCCCATTGTGTCGGCGGGCCGCCGTCGATGTCAAGCGCGGCCCTTTTCCGGGGCCGCCCCGGCGCGCCGGCCGGCGGCGCGCTATCGCGCCGCCGCGCTGCGCACGAGGCTCCTCGTCCGCCGGTTCTTGGTCCAGATGTCGTAGATCACCGCGAGCGCGATGATGGCGCCGCGGATGACCTGCTGAAGGTAGGAGTTCACGTTCGCCAGGTTGAGGATGTTGTTCAGGAACCCGACGATGAACGCCCCCACCACCGTGCCCCCGGCCGTGCCGATGCCTCCGGAGAAGCTGGTGCCGCCGATGATCGACGCCGTGAGCCCGTGGAACTCGTAGTTGATCGCCCCGTTGGGCAGCCCGGCGTTCACCCGGGACATGAACAGAACGCCGGCGATCCCCACCAGCAGCCCGTTGACCAGGAACGCGGTGACCTTCGTGGCCCGCAGGTTGATCCCGGAAGCCTTGGCGGCCTCCTGGTTCCCGCCGACCGCGTACAACGCGCGTCCGAACCGCGTGTTGTTGAGCACGTACCACGTGGCGAGGAACAACCCCACGAGGAACAGGAGCGGGATGGGGATGAAGCCGAGAGAGCCTTGCCCCAGCACCGTGTAGTCACCGATCTGGTACACGTCCTGGCCCCGGGTGAGCAGGAGGGCAGCGCCCCGCGCCATGGTCTGCATGGCCAGCGTGGCGATGAACGCGGGCGTGTTCAGCATGGCCACCATCACCGCGTTGATGAGGTTGCAGCCCAGCGCGACGCCGAGCGCCACCGCGAAGGCGAGTGGCATTGACCCCGTGGCCTTGTAGCTGACCACCGACAGCAGGCCGGCCAGCGCCAGCACGGAGCCGCAGGACAGGTCCAGCAGCCCGCAGATGATCAGGATCGTCTCCCCGAAGGCCAGGATCGTCGTGACGGAGATCTGGCGAGTCACGTTGGAGATGTTCTGGCCGGAGAAAAAGTTCGGGTTGATGAGAGAGCTCAGGATGATCATGGCCGCCAGGGCAAGGTAGATGCCGTAGCCCCGGGTGAGTGACGACCAGGAGAACCGGGTCC
>DASRZR010000311.1:0-6685 GCA_035686185.1 Spirochaetia bacterium
CCAGCGCCGTCTCCTCTGAGGAGAGCAGCCCGCCGGTGTCTCGAAGCCGGGCGACTGTCCGTGCCCCGGCCTCCATGATCGCGCGCCCGGAAGCAGCCCCTCCGGCGATGACCGCAAGGTCCACCAGCTCCACGCCCAGCATAGGTGATCGAAAGCGGTCCATGTCCGCCAGGAGATCGTTCACGGCGTCGGCGTTTGCGCCAATCCACGCACGCAGGTCCTGCTCCGCCGGGTGAGAGGACCGCGCGCTGTGCAGCAGCCATCGCAGGAGGAGCTCGGTGTGTGCCGCGGTCCCCGGGCTGTACTGCTCCCGCAGGAACCGGATGATCTGCTGCACGTCGCTGTCCGCCCTTCGTGCCAGGCCCCGGCAGACGGCGAGCTGCGTGTCCAGGTTCGTCGTGGCGATCACGTTCTCAAAAACGGCGTCCTGTGACCTCCCGCTCGACGCGGCAATCCCCTCCCAGTCCTGCGCGGACAGCGGCCGGGCCAGCGCGAGGAGCAGCGCCGAGGCCAGCGCAAATGCCGTTGTACTGGACATCCTCATGCTTCCGGTTATACTTATCGGAACCTTGGCGCCGCTCGCGTGCGCAAGCAGCGCGGCGTTTGTGGACGTTCTGGAAGGCTGAAGAGGAAGCAAACAGGCAATGGCCAAAAAAGAAGCCCCCCCGGCTCCTGAGAAGAAGTCCCCGGTACAGGAAGAAAAGGCCCGCGCGCTGGAGGCGGCCCGGCTGCAGATAGAGAAGCAGTTCGGAAAGGGCTCCCTCATGAAGCTGGGGGAGAACATCGGCCGGGTGGACGTGGACGTCATCCCGTCCGGGTCCATCCTGCTTGACGCTGCCCTTGGCGTTGGCGGCTATCCGCGCGGACGCGTGGTGGAGATCTATGGCCCAGAGTCGTCGGGCAAGACCACACTGGCGCTCCATGCCATCGCGGAGTCCCAGAAGAAGGGGGGCATCGCCGCGTTCGTGGACGCGGAGCACGCGCTGGATCCCGTTTACGCCAAGAACCTCGGCGTGAACGTGGACGAGCTTTGGGTGTCCCAGCCGGACACGGGGGAGCAGGCCCTGGAGATCGTGGAGTCTCTTGTCAGATCCGGGGCCATGGACATCATCGTTGTGGACTCGGTGGCAGCCCTCACGCCGCGCGCGGAGATAGAGGGGGACATGGGGGATTCCCACATGGGCCTCCAGGCCCGGCTCATGAGCCAGGCGCTGCGCAAGCTCACAGGGACCATCTCCAAGACCCGCACGTGTCTGATCTTCATCAACCAGATCCGAATGAAGATCGGCGTCATGTTCGGAAACCCAGAGACGACCACCGGCGGTTTCGCGCTGAAGTTCTACTCCTCGCTGCGGCTGGAAGTGCGCAAGGTGGAGAGCATCGCGCGCGGCAACGAAGAGGTCGTGGGCAACAAGGTCCGGGTCAAGGTGGTGAAGAACAAGGTGGCTCCGCCGTTCCGCAAGGCGGAAATGGACATCATGTTCGGAAAGGGCATCTCCGCGGTGGGCAGCCTCCTGGAAGCTGCTATCCAGACGGATGTGGTGGAAAAGGCCGGGAGCTGGTACTCCTACGGAAAGGAGCGCATCGGGCAGGGCGTGGAGAATGCCCGGCTGTTCCTGGAATCCAACCCCACCGTGTACGCGGAGGTAGAGAAGAAGGTCCGGGAGCTCCTGTTCAAGCCAGGCGCCCTCACTGCCGCGCCCCGGGACGCAGAAGGAGCTTCCTCCGCGCCTGCCGCCGCAGCTTCCTCGGCGCCCGCTGCCCCTGTCGGTTCTCCGGCCGGGGGTCAGCCCCGACCGCGCGCCCCCGTTGTGCAAGGCGTGGTCGCGGATCCGGACTCGGAAGATCCGGACAAGGAGCTGTTCTAGCTGCCGCGCTACTTCATCGGGCTGGGGTCCAATCTTGGGGACCGGGAGCGCACGCTGCGCTCCGCGTGGGAGCGGGTAGCCGCGCTCTGCACACGGGCGCGCCTGTCCCGCATCTTTGAGACGGCCCCGCTGTACGTTGCCGACCAGCCGGCCTACCTCAACGCGGTGGGGGAGGCGGTGACGACCCTGGAGCCCGTGCCCCTCCTTTCGCGACTCCAGGCAATCGAAGCCGAGTTCGGACGCGACAGGAGCCGGGAAGTGCGCCGCGGCGCCCGCACGCTGGACCTGGACATCCTGCTGTGTGACTCCCTCGTGCTGGATACCCCCGAGCTCTGTGTTCCCCACCCGCTGCTCTCGGAGCGCCTGTTCGTCCTGGTGCCGCTCCTGGAGCTGGACCCGGACCTGCGGGACCCGCGCACCGGGGAGCGGATGGCTGACTGGCGCGCCCGGCTGGAGGCTGCCGGCGGCGGGGGTGTTTACCTTCACCCCGGCGGCAGCTATACTGATCCCTCGATACCAGAAGCGTGATCGCGACGAGCTGCGTTCCATCATTCACGCACAGGAAGGGAGCCGGACTTCACCGACATGTCTGATGAGAACGCGCGCGCGCCGGAGAAGCAGCACTTCCACCTGGGGGACTTCGACGGCCCCCTGGACCTTCTGCTGTTCCTGATCCGCAAGTCCGAGGTCAACATCTACGACATCCCCATCGCCTCCATCACGGAGCAGTACCTCACGTACCTGAGCTTCGCGGCCCGTGTGGACCTGGACACGATGAGCGAGTTCCACCTCATGGCGGCCACGCTCCTGTACATCAAGAGCAAGATGCTCCTGCCGGTGGAGCTCAGCATGGACGATGAGCTGGAAGACCCCCGCAAGGACCTCGTGGAGAAGCTCATCGAGTACCAGAAGTTCCGCAAGCTCTCCGACCTCATGCAGGACCGTGAGGGCGAGGTGGAATGGGCCATTGAGCGCACGAAGAGCCAGCGCATCCTGCCCTTCGGTGACGAGGGCATCTGGGACCAGGTGAACGTCTGGGACCTGCTGCAGACGTTCAGCTCCCTGCTGTCCAGCATGTCGTCCGAGCGGATCATCGACCTGTACGAGGAAGTCAGCGTGAACGAAAAGGTCACGCTGATTGCCGAGATCCTGGAGGAGCGGGAAGAGCTCCTGTTTACCGAGCTCGTGAAGAAGCGCACGATCCTGGAGATCGTGTGCTCGTTCTGGGCCGTTCTGGAGCTCGTCAAGGAGCGGCGGATCTACGTGGAGCAGAACCGGCTGTTCGGCGACATCCGCATCCGGGCGCGCCGGGAACCCGCCGCGGAGGGCGTGGATCGGATCTCCGCGGACAAGGGCGCCGTGGCGCCTGCTCCCGCTCCTGCTCCCACGGAAGGAACACGGTAGCCCATGGAACTGACGCGAGAGGCGGCGCTCATCGAGGCCGTGCTGCTGCTTGAAAACGACCCCGTGGAGCTGCGCAAGCTCATGAGCATCACCGGGCTGTCCCAGGAAGCCGTGGAAGAGGCCCTTGGCCTGCTGCGGAGCGCCTTCGAGGCGGACGGGCACGGCCTGGAGATCGTCGAGATCGGCGGCGGATTCTCCTTTGCGCCGCGAAAGAACTTGTGGGAGCAGCTTCGGGAACGCTACGGGAAGAGCGCGGAGAACCGGCTGTCCAAGGCGGCGCTGGAGACCCTTGCCATCATTGCCTACTCGCAGCCCATCACCCGGGCCGAGATAGAGAGCATCCGCGGCGTGTCGGCGGACGGCATGATCAAGCTCCTGGCCAGCCGCAACTTCATCCGGGAGGTAGGCAAGAAAGACGTGCCGGGGAAACCGGTCCAGTACGGGACGACGCGGGAGTTCCTGAAGGCGTTCCGCCTGGCCACCATCGCGGACCTGCCCAAGCTGGACGGGCTGGAGAGGGAACGGTTTGAGCCCGAGCAGTGATACCGGTCCGGTCCGCCTGCAGGTCTACCTTGCCCGGTGCGGGCTGGGATCACGCCGCGGGTGCGAGGCGCTCGCCGTCAGCGGACGAGTCGCCATCAACGGCTCACGCGTCACCCGTCAGGGGGAGAAGGTCACCCCCGGTGACGTGGTAACGCTGGACGGCCGCAAGCTGGTTCCCGCCCGCGCGGAGATCTACATCGCGCTGCACAAGCCGCCCGGGTACCTGTGCGCCAGCCGGGATCCCGAGCACCGTCCGCTCGCCCAGGACCTTTTCCGGTCTGCGATCCCCGAACGCCTGTTTCACGTGGGCAGGCTGGACTTCCTGTCCAGCGGCCTCATCCTGTTCACGAATGACGGCGAGTTTGCCAGAAAGGTTTCCCACCCGGCGGCGGGCATAGAGAAAGAGTACCTCGTGGAGACCGCGCGCGAGATCGAGGAAGGCTTCCTCCGCCAGTACGTGCGCGGCATGCGCGTGGGGGACGTCACCTATCGGTGCACGGCGTTCAGCCAGCGCGGCCCCCGGTCGGCGCTCATCACGCTCACAGAGGGAAAGAACCGCGAGCTTCGAAACGTCTTTGCCAGCCGCAACATCCGCCTGAAAAGGGTCCACCGGCTGCGGATAGGGCCGGTTACCCTGAAGGGCATCGCGGCCGGTCATTTTCGCCGGCTCACCGAACGGGAAGTTCGGTGGTTCACTGATCACGGCGCTGCCCCCGTGCGGGCGCGGGGGAGGCGCCCCGCGTGATCGTTGCCATCGACGGACCGGCCGGGGTCGGCAAGAGCACCGTGGCGCGCCGGTGCGCCGACGCCGCCGGGTTCCTGTACATCAACTCCGGCAGCTTCTACCGGGCCATCACGCTGGCCGTGCGCGGGCACGGCACCGCGCCGGGGGACGTGAGCGGCGTCCTGGCAGTGGCACGCGCCTGCCGGCTCGAGCTCCGCGGCCAGGAGATGCACCTGGACGGGGCGAACGTGGAGCAACGCCTCCACGAGGACGAGGTAGACGCGGCCGTGGCCGCCGTTTCGTCCATTCCCGAGCTGCGCCAGATCGTCAACCAGCGCATCCGTGAGATCGCAGAGGGACAGGATGCCGTGGTGGAAGGCCGCGACATCGGCACGGTGGTGTTCCCGCGCGCGGAACTGAAGGTCTTCCTGGATGCGGACATCGAGACCCGTGCGGCGCGCCGCCATGACCAGGGTGTGACCGGGAAGTCACTCGCGGAGACGCAGACGGCCATCCGGGACCGTGACGCCGTTGACCGCACGAAGCCCGTGGGAGCCCTTGTGCCGGCCCCGGATGCCCTTCACGTAGACACCTCGCTATTGACCATCCAGCAAGTTTGTGAGAGAGTTAATCAAGCAATTCTCGTGAAAAGAAATAATCCGGGAGATATACGCTGACTATGAGCACAGAAGACAAGAAGAGGCTTGCTCCGGAAGCGGAGAACCAGCTCCAGGAGCAGTACGTGCAGTCCCTTCAGCCCATTGAAGAGGGCCAGATGATCCCCGGCCGGGTCATCGAAGTGGACCCGGACTACGTGTACGTGGACGTGGGTTACAAGTCCGAGGGGAAGATCCCCAGCAACGAGTTCGATACAAAGCCCCAGCTCGGGGAGACGGTCTACGTCATCCTCGTCCGCAAGGAAGGACGGGAAGGCCAGGTCATCGTTTCCAAGCGCAAGGCGGACGAGAAGATCTTCTGGAAGGACCTTCGCATCGCCTTTGACGAGCACAAGCCGGTGGAAGGCACCATCGCCCACAAGATCAAGGGCGGCTACGAGGTGGACCTCGGCAACGACATCCGCGCGTTCCTCCCGCTGTCCAAGGTGGACGTGAAGCGGCCCAGTGAGAACTCGGACTACGTCGGCGTGAAGTCGATGTTCTACATCGACCGCCTGTACGCCAAGGGCAAGACGAACATCGTCGTTTCCCGCCGGGACTGGATGGAAGAGGACATCAAGAAGCGCCGGGAAGAGTTCTTCACCCACATCCGCATCGGGGACACCGTGGAAGGCATCGTGAAGAGCTTCACGTCCTTCGGCGCGTTCGTGGACCTCGGCGGCTTTGACGGCCTTCTGCACATCAACGACATGAGCTGGGGACACGTCACCCGGCCCAAGGACTTCGTGAAGCTGGGGGAGAGCATCCAGCTCAAGGTGATCCGCCTGGAGCCGCAGGAGGGACGGATCAACCTGAGCCTGAAGCACTTCACGGAGGACCCGTGGAACCCCTTCGAGGAGAAGTACCACATCGGGGACGTCGTGAAGGGCAAGGTCACAAAGCTTGCGGACTTCGGCGCCTTCATCGAGATTGAGGAAGGAATCGAGGGTCTGGCCCACATCTCGGAGCTCTCCTGGGTGCGCAAGGTGAAGCACCCTCGGGACGTCCTGAAGGTGGGAGACGTGGTGGAGACGAAGATCCTCAACTACGACATCCAGCAGGGCAAGCTCTCCTTGGGTCTGAAGCAGGTGCTTCCCAACCCGTGGGACGACATAGACCAGAGGTACCCCGTGGGCATGCGCCTGACGCGCAAGGTGGTCCGCGCCAGCCCCTACGCGCTCTTCTTCGAGATAGAGGAAGGGATCGACGGTGTCATGCACGTGGATGACATGTCCTGGACAAAGAAGATCAGGAACGCCTCCTCCTTCGCCACCGAAGGCGACGAGATTGAGACCATGGTCATCGGCATCGACAAGGAGCGCGGCAAGGTCCAGCTCGGCGTGAAGCAGCTCTCAGAGGACCCGTGGGAATCCATTGCGCGGGCCTACCCCCGCGGCGCGGTCATCTCGGGTGAAATCACCAATATCACCGACTTCGGCTTCTTCGTGCGCGTGCAGGGCGGCATCGAGGGCCTGGTGCACAAGATGAAC
>DASRZR010000312.1:0-3568 GCA_035686185.1 Spirochaetia bacterium
GGGTTCACCACGGTCCCGAACGGCGCGAGCCTGGCCGCGTAGCGGCCCGCTATGGACTTCGCCTGCTCCCGGATGTGGCCGGTCTTGTTGTAGCGGTCCTCCAGAAGCGCCGTCACCAGAAGCCCGATCTTGAACTCGCGCGCGACAATCGGCATGCATTTCCTCCTTGGGGTAGCGGATCATACCCCGGTTTGAGAACGGGGGCAACTCGCGCGGGGCGGCCGGGCAGCTACTCCAGGGCCGGCGGCTGGTCGGGGGTGTCGAACAGGCGTCCGCCGGAGAACGTCAACACCTCGGTGTAGTCGCGGAACACGGCCACCGTGTGCTCGAACTGCGCCGAGAGGCTGCCGTCCGTGGTGACGAGCGTCCACCCGTCCGTGGATACGTGCACGGCGGAAGAGCCCAGCGTCAGCATGGGTTCCACCGTGAACACCATGCCCGGCACGATGCGGATGCCCGTGTCCGGTGAGCCGAAGTTGGGGATCATGGGGTCCTCGTGCATGGCGCGGCCAATCCCGTGTCCCACGTAGTCCTCGATCACCGAACAGCCGTGGCGGCGGGCAGTCTCCTGGATGGCGTGGCCCACGTCGCCCATTCGCGCGCCGGCCACCGCCGCCTTCACGCCCGCGAGGCTCGCCTGCCACGCGGCCCGCACCAGCCGCCGCTGGTCCGGGGTCGTGGCGCCAACCAGGAACGTCCACGCCGCGTCACCGTGCCAGCCGTTCACCCGGGCCGTGATGTCCATCTTCAGCAGGTCCCCTTTTTCCAGCTTCCGGTTGGTGGGGATGCCGTGGGCCGCCACGTTGTTGACCGACGCGCAGATCGTGCCGGGAAATCCGCGGTAGCCCTTCAGCGCCGGCTCCGCGCCGCTTTCCCTCAGGAAGCCCGCCGCAAGGAGGTCCAGCTCCGCCGTGGTGATTCCCGGGCTCACGCACGGGGCCAGGCTTCGCAGGCACTTCTCCGCGGCCCGGCAGGCGCGTCGGATGTGTGCCACGTCGACCGACGTCTTGAAGCTGATCTCCGCGTCCATTACGACTGCCCGGCGCCGGGGTGCCCGCCTCCGGCCCCCTGCGCAAGAGACTCGTACAGGGGAAGGTAGGAATCTGCCAGCACGTGTTCCCACGTGTGGCGGCTCCAGATCTCCGCGAACGCCGTCCTTCGGATGCGGTCGAGGGTCTCCGGCTCGCGCGCGAACAGGCCCGAGGTCCTCTCCACGGCCGCCGCCAGGTCGGCGGGTTCCTGCCGCTCGTAGCTGAACCCCGTCTCCCCGTCCCGGATCTTCACCAGGCCACCCACCCGGTGCACCACGGGGATGCTGCCCATGATCTGCGCGATGAAGTCCGTGAGCCCGCAGGGCTCGTAGGCCGAGGGCACCAGGAAGAAGTCGCTGGCCGCGTAGACCAGGGACGCGAGGGCGGGATCGAACCGCGGCAGGAACGTCAGCCGCCCCTTCGCGGGCCGCTGCGCGGCGAGCCAGGAGAGCATGGCCTCCATCTCCTGCTGGCCCGTTCCCAGCACCACGAACCACTGCCCGCCTCCCGCGGCCAGCAGCTGGCTCATGGCATGGAAGAGGATGTCGATGCCCTTCTGGCCGGTGAGACGCCCGACAAATGCGTACAGCGGCGCGCGCACACCCGGCTCCTCGGAGACGCCGAGCCGCCGGGCCAGCTCGGTGCGGCACGTCGCCTTCCCCTCCAGGTCGCCGGATCCCGGATCGAAGCCGGCCGGCAGCCCCGCGCGCCGTGGGACACGCGGGTCCCAGGGCTCGGGATCGATCCCGTTGGTGATCCCGGACAGGCGCGCCCCGTGCTGGAGAAGCGCGCTGCCCAGGCCGCCGCTGAGCGCCTCCCCCGACGGGGCGAGCAGCTCTTCCGCGTATCGCTCGGACACCGTGACCATCCGGGCGTAGGAGCCGGCAAGCACCAGCGGGTCCGCCGCGTCGCCCAGGATTCCACGCCGGATGACGTCCGGCGAAAGCCCGGTCAGCAGGCTGGCGAACGCCGGATCCCAGATTTCCTGGTGGTATCCCTTGCCGGCGTTGTGAACGGTCACCACGCAGCGGGTCCGCTCGAGGGCGGGTCGGTAGCGCGGGTCCTCCGCGAGCAGCGCGGGCAGGAACGCGGTGTGCCCATCGTGACAGTGCACCACGTCCACGGCCTCGGACAGGGCCAGCATGGTCTCCAGCGCCGCGCGCTGCAGAATGACGTTGAGCTGGTGCACGTCCCAGTGGCCGGTTCCCCTCTTGCGATAGTGGTTTTCCTGCTCATCCTGGGCGGTGTACGTGTACACGTCGCGCAGGGCCGCGTACCGCGGAGTCTCCACCATCAGCAGTCGGACCCCCTCCAGGACGAACCGGCGCACCTGCACCGGCTCGTCGAAGAACGCGCGGTCGCGGTCGTGATCGCAGATGGAGAGTGAGAACGAGGCAACCGACTCCCCGGGAAAGGGTTTTCCCGGCGCCCGGGCTCCCGAGAGAAACCCGTACAGGGGCAGCACGACCGTGGTGGGAATGCCGGCGCGTGCAGAGGCTTCGGCAAGGCCCCGGACCACATCCTTGACGCCCCCGGCTTCCGCCACTCCCGCGTACTCCCGCGAGACGTGCCAGACGGATCGGGGACGGCTCACGTTCCCCCCGGCGCCTGGCCGGCCAGGTCCGGGCGAAGAACCTCCGCTCCGTCCATGTAGACCGGCACGGGCGCTGCGCCGTCCGGCGAATCGTAGGTCACCAGGACGCGGATCACGCGGGGAAGCGCACCGTCCACGCGGGGCTCCTGCGCGCAGAACAGCGGCGTGGCGGAGAAGCCCATGCGCCGCAGGCCGGTGGCCGGGTTGGAGGCGGTAAGGTCCTCGGTCACGGAGAAGAGGATGCTCACGATGTGATTCTCGGCAATCCGGTTCGCGCGGAGCACCGCGGCGGCCACGCGCGCACCAGCATCCTCGATGGCAGCCACCGTGTTCTGCGAAACCTGGATCGCGCCCCGGACGGCCTTCGTCATGTCCTGCGGCCCGCCGCGGTGGAAGGCGCTCCGCCCGTCACCACCCGGCCCCTGCCCTCATCGTCACGTCGCCTCATATCACCTGCGCGAGGATGTGAGCCCGCTCGTCCGGGGAGAGCTCGCGCGGGTTTCCCCGCATGCTCGACCCGGAGGACTTCTCCGCCAACTCGGCCGCCTTGCCGGCCGGTATGGAAAACCGCTTGAGGTCCGTGGGAAGCCCATACGCGGCGAGCAGGCGCTTCACGCCGGCACCGAGGCTGGCCACGGGATCCGCGGCGTCCAGATCGGGACAGGCCGCCACCAGGTCGCCGATGTCACGGCGGATCACGTCGCGGTTGGCTTCCAGGACGTGCGGAAGAAACACCGCGCAGGCAAGCCCGTGCGGGACATCGTACGCGCCACCCACGGCGGCCGCGAAGCCATGCGCGGCGCCCAGGCCCGCGTTGGCCAGCGCCACCCCGCTGATGAACGAGCCATAGCTCGCCTTTTCCCTGAGGGCGATATCGGCAGGCGCAGCCGCGAGCCCCAGCAGCGCCTCCCACATCCCGGCAAACGCGCCCCGCACCAGCGCG
>DASRZR010000313.1:0-9428 GCA_035686185.1 Spirochaetia bacterium
GGCCCGGCTCGTGGGGTTTGGGCTGTACGGCTCCGGCAACGAGGTCCAGTACCGCTGGGGCGAGATTCCGGAGCCGTTTGTCCCCCCGTCGTTCGCCGACGCGGAGATCGACAACGGGCTGGCCCGCGTCTACCGGGACAATCCGCGCAACGGCTCCACCGTGCTGCTCGTGAAGTCGCCCCCGGGGCCCCCGCCGGGGCGGGGACGGGGAGACCCCGACCACCCGCCGCCCGGCCGCGCGCCGACTCACCCCTCGGGTACCCCGCCTTCGCGGGGAATGGACACGCTTCGGACGGCGAGCGTCATGTACCTCGAGGTGCGCCAGCCGCAGTACTGGAGCCGAAGCCGTCTGCAGGAGGTCCTGTTCCCGGTGACGGAAGCGTGCCTCGCCGGGGTGGTGACGGCCGTTACCTTCCTCGTGATCACCAACCTGTCCTACCGACGCCGCATCGAGCAGCAGAAGAACCTCGTGATGCTGGGGACCGCGGCCAGCACGATCGCGCACGAGATCAAAAACCCGCTGCTCTCCATCCGCCTGCAGTCCGGGATCATCTCGCGGACGCTCCCGGGCCAGGCGGCCCGGGAGCTTGCCATCATCGACTCCGAGGTGGAGCGGCTGTCCAACTTGAGCGGCCGGGTCAGCGACTTCCTTCGCGACCCCGTGGGAAGCCCCTCCCCGGTGGACCCGGTGGAGATTGCCGTGGAGACCGGGATGCGCTTGCTGGGGCGGCCCCTCGTGCGTACCCCGCCGAACCCGCCGTGCCGGCTCACTATTGATGCGGAACGGCTGCGCTCCATCCTGGAGAACCTCGTCCGCAACGCCATGGAGAGCGGCGGCCCGGACAGCGAGGTGGCCGTGGAGGTCCGACGCGGCAACGGCAGCATCCACATCGACGTGCTGGACCGGGGGACGGGCATTGCCGCGAGCAACCGGGACCGGGTCTTCGACCCGTTTTTCACCACCAAGAGCCGGGGCACCGGCATCGGGCTTGCCATCTGCCTGCGCTTCGCACAGGCCGCGGGGGCCCGGCTGGAGCTGCTGGCGCGCGCCCACGGCGGAACCCGGGCGCGGCTGACCGTACCGGAGACACGACCATGAAAGTGCTTGTTGTGGACGATGAGAGGAATATCCGGGAGTCCATCGGGCGCCTGCTGGAGCTGGAGGACATCGAGTCGGACGTGGCCTCCGACGGCCGGCAGGGCAGGGACTGCCTCGGCGAGCGCGCCTACGACGCGGCGATTATCGACCTGAAGATGCCCGCCATGGACGGGCAACAGCTCCTCGAATGGATCCGGTCCGAGGGCCTGCGGATGCCGGTCATCATGATCTCCGCCCTGGGAGACGTCACGGACGCGGTGAAGGCGCTGAAGTCCGGGGCCAACGACTACCTGCTGAAGCCGTTCGACCCGGCGGAGCTGCTGCTGAAGCTGCGCGCGCTGGTGTCCAGCCGCCGGCAGCAGGACCAGCTGGAAGCCGGCTCCCGCACCGCGGACGGCAGCGCCCGCCTGATCGGGGAGAGCGCCGCCGCAAAGGCACTCCGCCTCCTGGCGCACAAGGTGGCCCCCGGGGACAGCACCGTGCTCATCACCGGGGAGAGCGGCACCGGCAAGGAAGTGGTGGCGCGCGAGATCCACGCCTGCTCGGGGCGCTCCGCGGAGCCGTTCGTGCCGGTGAACATCGGGGCCATCCACGAAAACCTCATGGAGAGCGAGTTGTTCGGGCACGAGAAGGGCGCCTTCACCGGCGCGGACGCCCGCCGGACCGGACTCTTCGAGCTGGCCGGCGGCGGCACGTTGTTCCTGGACGAGATCGGCGAGATGCCGCTGGCCCTGCAGGTAAAGCTCCTTCGCGTCCTGCAGGACCGGCGGGTCCGCCGCCTCGGCGGCATCCATGACATCCCGGTGGAAGCGCGGATCCTGTCCGCCACCAATCGGGACATAGAGGACCTGGTTCGAGCCGGCCGTTTCCGGGAGGACCTCTACTACCGTTTGAACGTGGTCCGCATCAGCGTCCCGCCGCTGCGGGAGCGCCGGGAAGACATCCCCCTGCTGGCCGGGCACATCCTCGGGCGGATCAGCGCCCGCATGGTACGCCCCGTCGTTGCCCTGGCGCCGGATGCGCTGGACGCGCTGGCCGGCTACGCTTTCCCGGGGAACATCCGGGAGCTGGAGAACATCCTGGAGCGCGCCATTGTGGCCGGGGACGGCCAGACGATAGTTGCCGCGGACCTGAACCTGCCCGGCTCGCCGTCCGTCGCCGCGTTCTCCGGGCAGACCGCCGGCGCGGTCCGACCCATCGCGGAGATGGAGCGGGATGCCATCGTGCGGGCCCTGCGGAAGTGGAACGGAAACCGCACGAAGGCGGCGCAGGATCTCGGCATCAGCCGGCGCACGATCCTCAACAAGATCAAGCGCCTGGAGCTGGACGAGTGACGCCGTCGGGGGCTCGCCGGCCCGGCGCCCGAAGCCGTCGGCCGGCGCGTCTCACCGCACGTGGCGGAACTGCGGCAGCCAGTCCCGGTTGATCTGGAACATCTCGTCCGTCATCGCGCGGATCTCTCCGAGGCTGAGCACGGCGGAGGTGAGCGGATCCATGCAGATGGCGTGGAACACCATGCGGGGGTCACCCTCCCGGGAAGCGCGCACGGCGAGCTCCTCGATGCGCGCGCTCACGTTGTTGATGACGGCAAGGTGATCCGGCAGCGGGCCGACGTGCAGGGGATCCAGCCCCCGCCGGGACGCGATGACGGGCACCTCCACGCAGCATCCGGGGGGGAGGTTGTCTACCAGGTTCGCGTTGCGGATGTTGCCGTTGAACTCGAACACGGCGTGGTCACCGAACACCGAGTTGAAGATGTAGGCGGCGTACTCCGAGCCGCGTTCCAGGTCCACCGAGGACGCCTCCAGCCAGTCCTGGATATCCTTGCGCCATTCTCCCTCCCGCCGGCGGTATTCGTTCAGGATGTACGCGTGGTGGCCGGGGTTCCACCCCGTCCCGTGCGTGCAGTACTTTTCTATCAGGTCCGGACGCTTGCGGAACCACGCCACGTACTCCGAGGCGTGGCCCGAGGATTCCGTGACGTAGTAGTCCAGGTGGAGGAACATCTCGTTCCTGACCTGCTCCTCGTCGTAGACCTCTTTGCGTTCGCGCACGGCCTTCCGGATCAGGGGATACGCGTCCTTGCCGTTCCACTCGTAGCGCAGGTACCAGGCCTGGTGATTGATGCCCGCGCAGCGGTAGGTCACCTCGTCCCGCGGAGCGCCGATCCAGCGGGCCAGCATGGCGGCCGTGCCCTGGACGCTGTGACACAGCCCGGTGACGCTGACAGAGGTCTTCTCCTGCATGGCGCGGCAGAGCATGGCCATGGGGTTGGTATAGTTCAGGACGACAGCCCCGGGGCAGCAGGCCTCGATGTCGCCGAGGATGTCCAGCATCACGGGGATGGTTCGCAGCGCGCGGAATATCCCGGAAGGTCCGCGCGTGTCCCCGACGTTGATGTCCACGCCGTACTTCTTGGGCACCTCCACGTCGTGCCGCCATACGCTCACGCCTCCGGCGAGGATCGTGATGAGCACGCCGTCGGCTCCCTTCAGCGCCTCCCGCCGGTCCTGGGTGGCCGTGACTCGCGCCGGGTAGCGCCCCGCCTCCACGATGCGCAGGACCGCCCGGCGGGAGACTTCCAGTCGCTCCGCGTCCACGTCCATCAGCGCGATGTGGCAGTCCCTCAGGGCCGGGAAGGTGAGGATGTCCCTCACGAGACTGCGCGTGAACTCGAAGCTGCCGGCCCCGATGAACGAGATCTTGCTCATGCCAATATGCTCCTGTCTCTCCGGGCGGCCCGGCGGCGGTGAGCCGCCGGGCGCCACGAGGCTTTCTACCGGAACAGGGCGTCGACCTTCTGGTTGGCCGCCCGCAGCGCATCCGCCGCCGAGGCCTTTCCGAGGAAGATGCTGTCGAAGCTTTCCTGCATGATCGAATTGATCTCCGACGCATGGTCGGTGATCGGGAAGAGGAACGTCCCGTTCTTCTCCAGTGCCTGGGCCGTGTAGGCGGAAACGTCGAGTCCCCGCTCCTTGTACGTCTTCAGCGCCGCCTGGACGCCGCTTTCGATGGCGGGGAACACGACTCCGTAGCTTCCCACGATGTTCTGGGCTTCCGCGGAACCCAGGAACTTCACCCACTGCCAGGCCTCCTGGGGGTGCGGCGTCTTGACGTAGATGGAGTCCGCGAGCCCGTTGAACATGCTCCGCCGTCCCACCGGGCCGATCGGCAGGCGCGCGAAACCGACCTTGAAATCCGTGGTGCCGCCGTAGAAGCCGATCATCCACGAGCCGTCCAGCGTGAGGCCGATCTTCTGGGACGTGAACAGCACCGTGCTCCCGACGTTCTGCGCGGACAGCGCCTCGTAGGGCGTCATGAGCCCTTTCTTGCGCGACAGGTCCGCGAAGTACTGCATGGTCTGGATGAACCGGGGATCGTCGTAGTGGTAGGCTTTCGCGTACATGCCGTCAGTGAACTTCCAGCCCGTGCTGGCCGCGAACGAGCTCCAGTACTGCTGGCCGTACGCGCCGAAGTTCGAGTAGTCCATCGCGATTCCCCAGCGCACGGCGTTCGCAGGATCGAACGCGGGCGAGGCCCCGGTGTTCCCGTTCTTGTCCAGGGAAAGCTTCCTCAGCACGGTCTCGAACGTGCCGCCGTCCTTCGGATTCCACGTCAGGGAGTTCATCTCCGCGTCCGTGATCCCGGCCTTGGCGGTCATGTCCTTGTTGTATACCACCGCGATGGTGTCCCAGTCCTTGGGCAGACCGAAGCGCTTTCCGTCCCGCGTCCACAGATCGGCCAGGCCGGTCAGGTAGATGTTCGTCGGGACCCCGTCCTTCTTCACCATGGGCGCGATGTCCAGGAGCTGCGCCTTCGCCGCGAACTCCGGGTACTTGGCCAGGTGGTCCGTGAAGACGTCCACGGCCGTGCCCGCCACCATCGAGGTCTGCAGGTCGTTCCAGTAGTCCCCCCAGCCGAGCTGGGAGATCTCGATGTGGATGCCGGGGTTCCTTGCCATGAAGGTGTCCGCCACCTTCTGGTAGGCCGGCAGCTGGTTGGAGTCCCACAGCGTGTAGCGGATGGTCACCGGGTCCGCCACGGCCGACGCGGCGACGGCCATCAGGGCCGCGACACCCGCGATCAGAAACCGACTCGTTCTCGACATGTTCTCCTCCTCTCTGTCGTGTGGCGATGATGGAAACGGCCGGCCCTCTCGCCGCGGGGCCGGCCACGCGTCACCGAAATCCCGTGAAGCCAATGGAGGCGATCACCCGCTTCCCCAGGGCCAGGAACAGCGCCAGCGTCGGGATGATGGCCAGGGTCGTGCCCGCCATGAGCCCCGCCCAGTCCGGCATGTTCTGCGCGCCCTGCTGGCGAAAGACTCCGAGGGCCACCGTAAGCATGCGCACGGATTCGCTCTTCCCGATGAGCAGCGGCCAGAGGTAGTCGTTCCACGTGTAGATGAAGGTGATCACCGCCAGCGTCGTGAGCGCGGTCATGCTCAGGGGGACGGCAATCTGCAGGAAGATGCGGATGCGCCCGGCCCCCTCCACCAGCGCTGCCTCTTCCAGCTCGCGATTCATCCCGAGGAAGAACTGCCGCAGGAAAAACACGGCGAACGGAGAGAAGAGGAACGTCGGGGCCACGATCCCCTGGTAGGTGTTCAGCCACCCCACGGTCCTTACCAGGATGAAGTTGGGGATGAGGACGACGATGCCGGGCACCATCAGGGAAGACAGGTACACGCCGAAGATCTGGCGGCGGAACGGGAAGCGCATGCGCGCGAACGCATACGCGGCGGCCGCGCTGAAGAACGTCTGGCCGACGGTGACGAGGGTGGAGACGATGACGGAGTTCCTCAGGAAGATGAAGAAGTTGATACTCTGGCCGGAACCGCCGAGCTTCACCGCCGTGACGGCGTCTATCAGGCCCAGCACGCGTTCGAAGTTGGTCATCGTGAGGGCGGGCGGCAGGAATGACGTGGGGTGGGCGTACACCGCGCGAGGCACGGTGAGCGCGGTGCGGACGGCCCAGTAGAACGGAAACAGCGTCACAACGGCAATCACGGCGACGGCGGCCCAGAACAGGACCCGCGTGCCACGGGGCCTCTTCACGTCTCCGCCTCTCCCGCCCGCAGCAGTTTCATCTGGAGGAGGCCGACCCCCACCAGGATCAGGAACAGGACCATGGACACGGCCGTGGCGTATCCCATCTGGAACCGCTCGAAGGCCTGCTGGTAGATCATGTAGTTGAAGACCTTGGTGGTGGCGATGGGGCCGCCCTTGGTGGTGACGGCCACGGTGTCGAAGATCTGAAACGACCCGAGCACGGAGGTGACGACCACGAAGGCGAGCACGGGCCGCAGCAGCGGCAGCGTGATGCGCCAGAACGTCTGCCGGTCCCCCGCGCCATCGATGCGCGCGGCCTCGTACACTTCGGGGGGGATCGTCTGGAGACCCGCGAAGACGAGGAGGGCGGTGTATCCCAGGTAGCGCCAGATGTTGATGCCCGCGATGGTCGGCAGCGCCATGCCGGGAGAGGACAGGAACGGGAGCAGCGGCCCGCCGAGGGCTTTCACGGCCACGTTGATCAGGCCGATGGTCGGGTCCAGGAGCCACACCCACAGAAGCGCCACCACGACGTTCGGCATGAGCCACGGGAGCAGGACCATGCCTTTCAGGAGGGAGGACCGTGCCGCGGCGTTCATCACGAGCGCCACGATGACCGCCAGCACGGTCTGAACGGGGATGTTCCACAGTACGTAAAGCGCCGTCACCTTCAACGCGTTCCAGAAGTCGGGGTCGTTGAGCAAGGCCGCGTAGTTGGCGAGCCCCACCGCACGGGGCGCGGTCAGGAGGTTCCAGTCGGTGAAGCTGATGAGCAGGCCGCGGACGGCCGGCACGACGAAGAACACGATGAAGCCGGCAAGGCTTGGCAGAATGAACAGCAGTCCAAGCCCGGCCTCGCGACCTGCCGTGCTGGCGGATCCAGGGAACCGGACGGCTCCGGGTGCTGTTCTCATCGCCTGACTCATCTTGCCTGCAATCGCTCATTAAAGCGGTTTACTAAATCGCTTTAATAGACTAAGCTCATCCTAACGGAACATCACAAGAGTTGTCAAGGCTTTTTTGAAGGCCGTACAATTGCCGGATCCGGGATTTGAGCAGGAAGGAGAGGGGGGAGCGTGGCGCCAAGAAAAGTCTCGATGAAGGACGTAGCCGAGAGGGCCGGCGTTTCCCTGACGACGGTTTCCTTCATCATGAATGAACGCAGCCACGCGGCGATTCCGGAGGAGACGCGCGAGCGGGTGATGCGCGCTGTCCGGGACCTGGGGTACGTGAGAAACGCGGCCGGCCGGCGCCTCGGGAGCGGGAAAAGCCACACCCTGGGGTTTGTGCTCCCTTCTGCGGAACACGTGAGGACAGATGCCTTTGTGCCGCAGTTCCTGGTCAGTTTCAACGAGGTCTGCCACCAGCACCACTTCAACCTGCTCGTCCACGCCGCGGGAAGCACGTCGCGGCCGGACACGTACGGTGACCTGGTGAGGGCGAACGAGATCGATGGGCTGTTCATCGTGAACCCGCGGGACGACGACCGCCAGATCGATGCCCTGCTGGATTCCGGCTTCCCCGTGGTGGCGGACCCGGTGCGCGACCATCCCAACGCCTGCGGTGTCGGCATCGACAACCTGGGGGCCGCCCGCACCGCCGTCGGCCACCTTCTGGGGCTCGGCCACCGGAGGATCGCCTGCGTGAACTACGGTCCGCCCCGGTTCCTCAGCGTGGCCGCCCGCTGCGCGGGCTATCGTCAGGCGCTGGAGGAGGCCGGCATCGCCTACGACGAGCGGCTGGTGGTCTGGGCGGATTTCAGCCACGAGAGCGGCCGCGCCGCCGCCGCGGAGCTCCTGGCCCGGGGCAGCCGTCCCACGGCGATCTTCGCCGCAAACGATACGGTTGCCATTGGCGTGCTGCGGGCCCTGCGGGAGCGCGGCGTGCGCGCTCCGGCGGACATGGCGCTGGCGAGCATCGACGACATCCCGGCGGCGCGGTTCCTGGATCCGTCTCTCACCACGGTCCGCGTTCCCGCCAACGACTTCGGCCGGCTGGCCGGAGAGATGCTGATCAGTTTGGTGTACGGCGAGCGCCCGGAGCCCCGGCACGTGATCCTGCCCACCGAGCTCGTCGTGCGGGAGTCAGGAGGAAGCCGGATCTCTCCCTGAGACGGAGGCCGGGACCTCCGGGGCTCCATCCGCAACGCCTACAGAGACGAACTCCGCCCGTGGATCCTTGTCCTTCTCCTTCGAGATCTCGAACATCTCGGCCCAGCAGCCGAAGATGTTCTCCGGATCCGGAAGGTCCTTCTCCAGCAGCTTGTGAAGCTTCCTCAGGTTCCGGGACGGCACCACGGGATACAGGTGGTGATCCACGTGATCGTCCAGACCCCAGAAGAACGTCCGCACGAACCAGCTCACGCGGATGGAACGGGTATTCAGCCGGTGGTCATTGACGTTGTAGGGCCGGGCGATGTGCTTCGTCGCGTGCCACAGCAGCTCCATGGGCGAGCCGATCTGCCACGCCAGCGTGACGAGCGCAAGCAGCGGCCAGGCGTGGAACGCGACGGCCGCCGCCGCCACTGCGGCATGGATCATCAGAATGGCCAGGGACTCCCGTCGGATGGCGGCGATCTCGGCTTCCGTGCAGTGGTCCGTCATCATGCGGTTGCGCGCGCCGGCCACCCGCAGGACCTGCGTGCGCACGGCAACAAAGAGCGTGACCAGGGCTCCCACCACGAGGACCTGCGCCACCAGCTTCACCAGGAACCACCGGAGCCACTTCGAGGTGATGACCTCCGGCCAGTCGGTTTCCGGATCCACGTTCCTCACCATGGTATAGCGATGGTGAAGCCGGTGGGAGATGCGCGCGTACGTCGGGCTGTTCCACATGAGCGTCTGCACGAGGAAGAAGAAGATCTCGCTGAGCCAGTCCTCCGACTCCGCGAACACGGTCTTGTGCTGCAGCTCGTGGCCGATGGCCACCCAGAAACCGTAGAAGAAGTAGTACACGTACAGGGCCGGGATGGCCAGCCAGGGGCTTACCCGCGCCAGGAGGCAGGCAGCCACGGCCGGGACGGCGAGAAGGAAGAGGAACCAGAGCGCCCGCAGCGCCCCGTTCAGCGTGCTGCGCCGGGACAACTGCTTCAGGACCTCCCGGTCCACCGGCGGGCGCTTCCAGTCCTTGCGCTGGTTGTCCCATTCGAAGCCGGCAAGCTGATCCCTGGTAGCGAACTTTGCGCTGGACACCTTTGCTCCTCCTCCGGCGATGGCGCTGCAGTCTAGGTAACAAAAGTCGGGACGAACGCCAACGGTTGTTTTCGATGGCCGGGGCAG
>DASRZR010000314.1:0-6349 GCA_035686185.1 Spirochaetia bacterium
GTGCTCGTTGTCCGGCAGCTTGTTCGGCGCGATGTCGAAGCCCTTCAGGACCACGCGAGAGGCGCTCGGCGAGGCTGACAGAAGCTTGTCCATCCAGTCGTCGTAGCCCCCGCCGTTTTCAATGACGAGGTCCGCCGACGCCAGCGCCTTGGCATCATCCACGCTGGACTCGTACTCGTGGGGGTCGACGTTCGGATCCGACATGATGCTGATCACCGACACCCGGTCGCCACCGATCTGTTGGGCCATGTCGCCGTAGAAGTTTTCCGCCGCGACCACGTTGACCACCCGTGTGGTTTGCGCGTTGAGCACGGCCGCGCCGAAAAGAAAGATCAAAGCGAATACAAAAATGGCATGAGAGCCACGGAAAAAGGCTTTGCGCATCCTGTTCTCCTCCTCGTTGCGCTGAACTAATGATACCCAATTCAGTAAGAATGATACTGGGAGACTCGCGACAAGTCAATGAGACATTGTATCATTTGGGAGTAGTGCGGTGACGCTCCCTTGCAAAGGCGGGGCACTGGATTGCCGCTACCGTGCTGGAGACAGGGAGCCTGACCGAACCGTAGGAAGCTTGTTCGCTGTCTATGACCGGGGAGGTGGCACACCAAAAAGACACGCGCCGCTAATACGGACGTAACGCCTCTTTGGCAGGTTGTGGGGCATGACGGCTGATTCACCGTGGAGGGCAAGCCGCGCGCCTGCACGGTCATGAACGTCTCTGGCAGCGGCGCGCTCCTGAAGGTCGACGGGCACCGGCACCTCTGGCTCTCGGACGGCGACGTGCAGGTGGTCGCTCTTTCGCTGGTCGAGTGACCAGACTGAAAACGAGGTGGCAGCGATGAGCAACGGCTACGGTTACAGGACTCGGTTCGAAGCTCGGGAGTGGCGCCTGGCGGAAACGGCACGGAACAGCGAGGGCGGCGGCCTGGGTGGCAAGCCGTCCCACGAGGCCGCCATGCTCGCCACGGCCGCCGGCGCGTGGGGACAGGGCCGGGTCGCGGCGGATGCCGGGAAGCTCAAGTCCTCCTGCCCTTTCACGGGCACACTCCTGTCCCGGCTGTGGGTCGGCGGCTGGTGCGAGCGACAGCTCGAGCTGGCACAGGATGTGATCCAGCGCGCCTGCGCGCCGCTGGCGGAGGGGTAGTCGGGCTCCGCCCCTATCCCCCGGCGGTGACCTTCAGCTCACGGGCGGCCTTCACTTCGTCCAGCCGGCGCACCGGTGAGGTGTGCGGAGCCTCGTGCAGGAGGTCAGGCTCCGCCACGGCCTCCTTGGCGATGGTGGTCACTGCCTCCACGAAACTGTCCAGCGTTTCCAGGTTCTCGGTTTCCGTCGGCTCGATCATGAGCGCCTCCGGCACGATGAGCGGGAAGTAGTTCGTGGGCGGGTGAAAGCCGTAGTCGATGAGCCGCTTGGAGATGTCCAGCGCCCGGATGTCCGGGGCGCCCGGTATCTTTCCCTGCGCCACGAACTCGTGCATGCAGGTGCGGTCCCCATGCGGGATCGGCAGCACGCCAGCCAGGCGGGCCTGGAGGTAGTTCGCGTTCAGGACCGCGTTCTCCGCGATGGCCCGCAGGCCCTCGGCGCCGTGCATGCGGATATAGGTCCACGCACGGACCAGCACGCCGAAGTTTCCGTGGAAGCTCTTCACCCTCCCGATGGAGCGCGGCGGCGTGCGCCACTCGTAGCGAGGCGCGGTGCCGGACCGCGCGCTCCCCGTGCCTCCCCCTCTGGAAGCCACCACGGGGCCGGGCAGGAAATCCGCCAGCGCCTGCACCACTCCCACCGCGCCGGACCCGGGGCCGCCGCCGCCGTGGGGCGTGGAGAACGTCTTGTGCAGGTTGAAGTGCATCACGTCGATGCCCATGAGCCCCGGCTTGGCCACGCCCAGGATGGCGTTGAAGTTCGCACCATCCCCGTAGACCAGACCACCAGCGTCGTGCACGAGCTTCGTGATCTGCAGCAGGTTCTCGTCGAACAGCCCCAGCGTGTTCGGGTTCGTGAGCATGAGGCCCGCGGTGCGCTCATCGAGCTGGGCGCGAAGGTGCAGGAGGTCCACGTTGCCGCGGGAATCGGAGGGGATCTCCACGGCTTCCAGGCCCGCCATGGTGGTGGAGGCAGGGTTCGTACCGTGGGCGGAGTCCGGCACGAGGATCCGTGTGCGCTTCGTGTCTCCCCGAGCCGCGTGCCACGCCTTGATCACGAGGATTCCCACCAGCTCACCGTGCGCGCCGGCCGAGGGCTGCAGGCTCACGCTGTGAAAGCCGCCAATCTCCGCGATCATGGCCTGGAGGTCCGCCATCAGCTCCATGGCGCCCTGCGCCGTGGAGGGGTCCTGCAAGGGATGGATCCGCGCAAGGCCCGGCAGCCGGGCGGCAACTTCGTTCACCTTGGGGTTGTACTTCATGGTGCAGGAGCCCAGCGGATACAGACCCTCATCCACGCAATAGTTGAGATGGGCCAGACGCAGGTAGTGGCGCACCACGTCCACCTCCGCCACCTCGGGCAGCGGCAGCGACTGCCGTTGGAGGGCGGGCGGGATCTCCGTGGCCGGCACGTCACGGGAGGGGACACTGACGCCGGCCCGGCCGGGCCGCGACTTTTCGAACAGCAGGGGCTCACCCATTCCCGACCTCCGACAGCGCCGCACACAACCCGTCGATCTGCTCGCGACTGTTCAGCTCAGTGCAGCACAGGAGCATCTGGTTCTTGCGGTCCGGGTAGTTGAGGGACAAGTCGTACCCGCCGATGATCCCGTGCTTCTCCTGCAGCCGCCGGTTGATCTCCGCCACGGGGCGCGGGCAGCGCGCCACGAACTCGTGGAAGAACTCGCCGTCCTGGACGGAGTAGCCGGGCAGCGCGGCAATCTGCCGGGCCGCGTAGTGCGCCTTGTGCCAGCACAGCTCCGCTACCTGGCGCAGGCCGCCGGGGCCCATGGCGGCAAGGTAGGCGGCGGCGGCCAACGCGTTCAGGCTCTGGTTGGTGCAGATGTTGGACGTGGCCTTTTCCCGCCGGATGTGCTGCTCCCGGGTGCTCAGGGTGAACACGAAACCGCGGTGCCCGTCGTGGTCAACGGTCTCCCCGGCAATCCGACCGCTGGACTTGCGAACGTGCTCCCGGCGGAACGCGAAGAACCCCAGGTACGGGCCGCCAAACGAGATGGCGTTCCCCAGCGACTGCCCTTCCCCCACCGCCACGTCCGCACCGGCCTCTCCCGGCGGCACGAGCACGCCGAGTGAGATCGGGTTCACCACGGTGACCAGGAGAGCACCGGCCGCATGCACGGCCGCGGCGAGCGCCGCCATGTCGGACGGCGAGATGATCCTGCCGAAGAAGTCCGGGTTCTGTACCACAACGCATGCCGTGGAAGACGTACAAGACCCCGCCAGTTCCGAAGGGCCCGTGTCCGCATCGTCACCGGTGACTTCGAGCTTCATCCCCTGCGTGTAGGTGCGAACCACCTCGCGGTAGTGCGGGTGCAGGCCCGCAGAGAGCACGACTCCACGGCGTTCGCCCTGCGCCACGTTCAGCGCCATGATCACCGCCTCCGCCGTGGAGGTGGCCCCATCGTAGTGGGACGCGTTGGAGACCTCCATGCCGGTGAGCCGAGCGATCATGCTCTGGTACTCGAAGATCGCCTGCAGCGTGCCCTGGCTGATCTCGGGCTGGTAGGGCGTGTAAGCGGTGGCGAACTCCGAGCGGGAGATCACGTAGTCAACGACGCTGGGAATGAAGTGCCGATAGGCTCCGGCCCCGAGGAAACAGGGGCCCTCGTGCGCGTTGCGCCGGGCCCGCCGGTCCAGCTCCGCCAGGACCTCCTGCTCGCTCAACGCGGGCGGAAGGTCCAGTGTCGGGAAGCGATGAGAGGCCGGCACGTCGTGGAACAGCTCCGCCGTGGAGGACGTGCCAACGGTCTGGAGCATGCGGGCACGGTCCGCGTCCGTGTTGGGGATGAAGCTCATCCGGCGGCCCGTCTCACAGCGTTCCGAGGTAGGCGGTGTACGCCGCAGCGTCCATCAGCCCTGATACCTCGGCCGGCGCGGAGAGCTTCACGCGCACCAGCCACCCGGCGCCGAACGGGTCCGAGTTCACGACCTCCGGCTTTTTCACCAGGGATTCGTTTCTCTCCACAACGGTCCCGGACACCGGGGCAAAGACTTCTTCCGCGGCCTTCACGCTCTCGATGACCATGCAAGCGGCCGCGGCCTTCAGCTCCTTCCCGACGGCGGGCAGGTCCACGAACACGATGTCGGAGAGCTTGTTCTGCGCGTAGTCGCTGATCCCGATCACCGCCTCTGCTCCCTCTATACGGACCCACTCGTGCGTCTTCGCGTACCTCAGAGCGGGGTCAACCTTTGAGTCCATGCCTACCTCCAGTGGGGTGACTTGTAGAACGGCCGCGCCACCACGCGCGCCGGCTTGTGTGCGCCGCGAATCACGATGCCCAGCGCGGTCCCCTCTTCCGCGTGGGCGGCCTTCACGTAGCCCATGCCAAGGTACTTCCCCGTGCTCGGGCTGAACAACCCGGTGGTCACCCTGCCGATGACCGGACCTCCGGAGCTCTCCGGCGCCGCGATCTCATAGCCGTGACGGGGAACGCCGGGCTCGTCCATCTGGAAACCGACAAGTACCTCGGACAGCGGCGCCAGCGCGATGCGGGCCAGCGCCCGGCGGCCCACGAACTCGTGCCCCTCCAGGCGCACCGCGGCGCGCATCAGCCCGGCCTTGTGCGGGTCCGTTGTCTCGTCGATCTCGTTTCCGTAAAGCGGGAAGCACGCCTCGGCGCGCAGGGAGTCCCGCGCGGCAAGCCCGCAGGGTACGAGGCGCTGCCCCGAGCCGGCCTCCAGGATGGCATCCCAGACCTTCACGCAATCACGCGCGGGCAGGAGCATCTCGCAGCCGGGCTCACCGGTGTAGCCGGTGGTACAGACCGTCACCGGGGTCCCGGCCAGGGACCGCGGGACCACGCGGTGGTAGCCGAGCCCGGTGAAGTCCTCGGACGGGCTCATGGCCTGCAGGATCTGCATGGCCTTCGGTCCCTGCAGGGCCACCAGGCAGGTGTCATCGCGAAGATCCCGGAGGTTGATCCGCATGCCTCGAGCCTGTCCGCGCAGCCACGCAATGTCCTTGGGCGCGTTGGCCGCGTTGATCACGAGCATCCACGGGGCGGCGCCGGAATCGTCACGGTGGTAGACGAAGATGTCATCGATGACGCCGGCCGATTCGTTGAGGAGGAGGCTGTAGTGCGCGCGGCCGGGCTTGAGCGTGGACAGGTCCCACGTCTGCACGCGCTGGAGGAACGCCTCCGCGTCCGGGCCAGAAACCTCCACGCGCCCCATGTGGTCGATGTCGAAGAGGCCGGCCGCCTCCCGCACGCGCTGGTGCTCTTCCCGGGGCCCCGGCTCGTACTGCACGGGCATGTCCCACCCGCCGAAGTCCACCATGCGGGCGCCGTGGGAAAGGTGCCATTCGTGGAGCCTGGTCTGCTGCATGCCGCCTCCCACAACAAAAAAGAGAACGGGCCCGTAGCGTTCCCGTTCTCCTCTGTCATGAGCCTGAGAGATTGCCACCGGCGTGCGCGCTGTTGTGGCGCCGCGCCGGAGGTTGCCCCGTCGGCGGCCGGGCCGGGCGCATGTGCGGCCTTCTTGGGCCGCGGCGCTCACCCGACGACTTTCCAGAGTGCCGTCCCCGCGCGATCCTTCTGCCTGAGAGTTTCGGCTCACCCGTGCGCCGGGCGGCCGTTTGCACCTTCGGCGATCCCGAACTGGCCGCCGCGTTTCCGCGCCCGCCGTGCCGGGATTCTCTCTCGCGCCGTTCAACCGGCAAGAACGAACGGCATTCTGGCACGCTCAATGGCGCGCGTCAAGCGACGCCGGGAGTGGCCGCGGCGCCACGCGCGCTCACCGGGAATTAACCGCACGTTCACCAAAGGTTATTCGCGAATGACGCAGACTCGAATCCTCACCCGCGAGGGACGCCGCCAGCGTCATGGCGGGCCGGAGGAACAGCATGAGCAACAGCCTGATCGTTCGCGGCTTTGACGACGAATCCTGCGATTACCTGAAGATCCGCCTCCACCGTCTCGAACAAGCGCGACTGGGCGTCCTGGTCGAAATGAGCGGGAGCATCGACACGGCCAACGCCGGCCAGGTCCGCCGCCGGCTCATGAAGGTGGTGGAAGCGGGCTTCCGTCAGCTCATCCTGGGCATCCGGCAGCTTGAATATGTCAGCAGCATGGGTATCGGGGTGATTCTCTCCCTGAACCGGCTGCTGACGGACCAGGGAGGGACGCTGATGCTGCTGGACCCTCACCCCACGGTCGAATCCGTCCTTCACCTCATGAAGCTG
>DASRZR010000315.1:0-2563 GCA_035686185.1 Spirochaetia bacterium
CACGATGTCGGCGAACTTCGACGGGTGAGCGGTGCACAGCACGATCACCTGCCCGGGATTTCCGCCGACCCGGGTGACCGCCTCCACGTGGTCCCGCGCCGCGGCGCAGCCCACCGCGGTGTGGGGGTCCACCAGCACGCCGTGCTCGGCGTGCACCTGCCGCATCGTTTCCAGCGTGCGTTCATCCGTGACGGACCGGCCCTCGATCATGGAGGCCATGCCCTCCCATTCGCCCTTGAAGAGCTCCGTCAGCCGCTCGAAATTGCTCGGGTTGCCCACGTCCATGGCGTTGGACAGCGTCTGCGCGGACGGCCGCGGGTTGAACGTGCCGCTGCGAAGGTACACCGGCACCACGTCGTTGACGTTCGTGGCCGCGATGAACCCGTGGACCGGCAGTCCCCAGCGCCACGCGTACACACCGGCGGTGAGGTTGCCGAAGTTGCCGCTGGGCACGCAGATCTCGGGATCCGCGGCCCCCAGCTCCTCCTGCCGCGTGCCGGCGTAGATGTAGTACAGGCACTGCGGAAGGAGCCTTCCGACGTTGATGGAGTTCGCGGAGGTGAGTTGAAGCTTGCGCCGCAGCGTCGGGTCCTGGAACGCTTCCTTGACGAGGCGCTGGCAGTCATCGAAGCTGCCCCGGACCTCCAGGGCGGAGACGTTTCCGCCGAGCGTGGTAAGCTGCTGCTCCTGCAGGTGGCTCACCCGGCCCGAGGGGTAGAGGATCACCACGTCGATGTTCGACCGGCCGTGGAAGGCGCTGGCCACCGCGCTTCCGGTGTCCCCGCTGGTGGCCACGAGGATCTGGATCCGCCGTCCGTCCTTCTGCAGCAGCGCTTCCATGGCGGCAGCAAGGAACTGGGCGCCGAAATCCTTGAACGCGCAGGTGGGGCCGTGGAACAGCTCCAGCAGGAGCACGTTCTCGTCCAGGCGGCGGAGGACGGGGGAAAACGTGAACGCGCGCCCGGCAATGGAGCGCGCGCGCTCCGCCGGCACGTCCGGGGAGAGCAGCACCGTTGAGCATTCCGCCGCCAGCTCCGGGAAGGATTCCGTCTCCCGAAGGCGCGGCAGGGCTGGCGCCAGGTCCGGCGCGTCCACCGGGTGATACAGGCCGCCATCTGCCGCCAGGCCCGTGAACATGGCCTGCTCGAAGCTTACGATCTCCGTGGGGTGCCGCCGGCTTGCGAACCTCATGTCACCGCCCTTCCCTGCTCTTCCACCGGCCCGCGCGTGTTCACCGAGGACAGGTACAGGTCGCTTTCCAGCCCGGCGGACGAAAAGGCTTCCTTCATGGCACGACCCACGCGGTCCGCGTCCTCCCGGCGGGCGCACAGCGCGAACACGGATGGCCCGGATCCCGAGATGGAGCAGCCCAGCGCCCCGGCGGAAAGCGCCGCGGCCTTCACACCGGCAAACCCCGGGATCAGCAGCGACCGGGCCGGCTCGGCCACCACGTCCTGCAGCGAGCGACCCAGCAGCGCGAGGTCGCCGTTGAACAGCGCCGCCACCAGCGCCGCAAGGTTACCCCACTGACGGGTGGCGTCGGAGAGCCGTATCTCTTTTTTCAAGACGCGCCGGGCGTCCTCGGTCCGAAGCTCCGCGTGCGGATGCACCACGGCGCAGGCCAGCCCCGGCGGCACGGGAAGCTGGACCACGTCCAGCGGGTCGTAGCTTCGGATGAGCACGAAGCCACCGAACAGGGAAGGGGCCACGTTGTCCGCGTGAGCGGACCCGCAGGCCACGCGCTCCGCTTCCATCGTGAACGGCAGGAGCTCGCGCGTGGAAAGCGGGCTTCCGGCCAGGAGGTTGGCGGCCGTAACCGCGGCCACGGCGCTGGCCGCGGAGCTCCCCAGTCCGGAGGACAGCGGCATGCGCTTCTCCAGCTCGATCTCGATGCCAAACGCGCTCGCGGTCTTCTCCAGGAACCCGGCCACTGCCACGGCCGCGGTGTTTCGCCGCGGGTCCTTCGGCAGCCGGCCGTCATCGCCCGTGATCGAGCGCACCTGCACGCCCTTCTGGGCGGATTTCGTGACCGTGACCGCGTCCCCGGGGGAGTCCAGGGCAAACCCCAGCACGTCGAAGCCCGAGGCGACGTTGGCCACGGTGGCCGGCGCAAATACGGTGACGCGATCCCGCATGCTCATGCGCGCGTTCCGAGGAACTCCGCGTGGATGGTACGCAGCGCCAGCGTGTGGCTCTTCTCCTCGATCACGAACGAGATGTTGCGCTCCGAGGAGCCCTGCGCGATGACCAGGATGTTCACCCCGGCCCGGCCCAGCGAGCTGAACAGGCGCCCCGCCATTCCCGGGGTGCCGTGCATGTTCTCCCCGATCACGGAGATGACCACGAGGTTGCACATCAGCTCGAAGCGCTCGATGCGGCGGGTGGCAAGCTCGGGGGCCAGCTCCCGGTTCAGGGCCGCCAGCGCGCGCTCGCCTTCCACCGTGCGGAACACGAGGCAGATCGTGTGCTCGGAGGAGGCCTGGGAGATCATGATGATGTTGATGCCTTCCCGCGCCAGCGCGGAGAAGATGCGCGCGGCAAAGCCCGGGATGCCCATCATGCC
>DASRZR010000316.1:0-18321 GCA_035686185.1 Spirochaetia bacterium
ACCCGGACGAGGCTACGCGGGATCGTTACGACGAGCGCAGGCGCGTGTGGCAGCAGAAGTACATCATGCTGAAGGAGCAGCGCGATCTGCCGGCGGAGACAACGGACGGGAAGCGGCTTTCCATCGAGGCCAATATCGAGATCCCCGAAGAGGCGGAGACCGTACTGGCGCACGGGGCGGACGGGATCGGGCTGTTCCGTTCCGAGTTCCTGTTCCTCCAGCCGGGGCATTTCCCCACGGAGGAAGAGCAGCTCAGCGCCTACACGTCCGTGCTCAAGGTCCTGAAGGGCCGCTCGGTGACCATCCGCACGCTGGACCTGGGCGGGGACAAGGTGGCGCCCGGCTATCACCTGACGCCGGACGGCAACCCGCTGCTCGGGTGGCGTGCCATCCGCTTCTGCCTGGCGCGCCCGGAGGTGCTGAAGACGCAGCTTCGAGCCCTGCTGCGGGCTTCCGTCCACGGCTCTCTTCGGATCATGTTCCCGCTCATCTCGGGGCCGACGGAAGTGGACCGCATCTTCGAGATGCTGGCGGAGGTGAGGGCCGACCTCACGCGGGAGGGACTGCCGTTCCGCGCGGACGTGCCCACCGGCATCATGATCGAGGTGCCGTCCGCGGCGGTCACCTCCGACATCCTGGCCGCCCGCGTGGATTTCTTCTCCATCGGGACGAACGACCTGATCCAGTACACGCTGGCCGTGGACCGGGGGAACGAAAAGGTTGCGTACCTCTACGAGCCGTTCCATCCCGGCGTCCTCCGCCTCATCCGCATGACCATAGAGAGCGGTCACGCCCACGGGATCCCGGTGGGCATGTGCGGAGAGCTGGCCGGAGATCCGCTTGCCACCGTGGTCCTGCTCGGCATGGGCCTGGACAGCTTCTCCATGGGGCCCATCGGCATCCCGCAGATCAAGCGCATCGTACGGTCCGTGGGCAGCCTGGAGGCAGAGGCTTTTGTCCGCACCCTCACGCCCATGAAGTCGGGCGCGGAGATCGAGAAGGCCGTGCGGGCCTGGCTGGAGGCCCGTCGTGAGCCTGCCGCGAGATAGGGCCGTCGGCGCGCTTCCCCAGGTGGCCATCGTGGGCCGTCCGAACGTCGGGAAGTCCACGCTGTTCAACGCGCTCCTGGGCCGTCGCCGCTCCATCACGCACTCGGACCCGGGGGTGACCCGGGACCCGGTGGAGATCGAGTGCCGCCTGGGCGGAGGCCGTATCCGTCTCCTGGACACCGGCGGTTACGCGAGTGACGCAACGGACCTGGATGGAATCGTTGCCCAGCGGGCGCTGAAAGCCGCGGGAGAGGCGGACCTCCTGCTGCTGGTGCTGGACGCGGTGGAGATCACCTCCCAGGACGAGGAGTTCATCCAGCGCATGAGGCCGTTCTCGGACAAGGTCCTGCTCGTGGTGAACAAGGTGGACACTCCGGACCGGGACGCGCTGGTGTGGAACGCTCACGCCCACGGCTTTGCGCACGTCATCGGGGTGTCGGCCGCCCACGGCAGGAGCATCGACCGGTTGCGGGAAACCGTGGCCGAGATGCTGGAAGACCAGGCGGCCGCGCCCCCGGAGCCGGACGAGCCGGCGACGTTGCCGCCCGAGGAGGCCCCCTCGGAAACGCCATCCGCGGACCGCTACGAGGTCTCCCCGGAGGTGCGGATCGCGGTGCTCGGCAAGCCGAACACCGGCAAGTCGAGCCTTGCCAACCGGCTCCTGAAAGAGGAAAAGTCCATCGTCTCCGACGTGCCGGGTACCACGCGGGACGTGGTGGAGGGCACGTTCACCCACCGGGGTCGCACGCTGCGCATCCTGGACACGGCCGGAATCCGGCGCAAGTCCCGGGTCACCGACCCGGTGGAGTACTACTCCGTGAACCGCGCGATAGAGAGCATTGACCGCGCGGACATCGTGGTGCTGATGTTCGAGGCGGAAGCGGGAATCGTGGACCAGGACAAGAAGATCGCCTCCCAGGCGGTGAAGGCCGGCCGGGGTATCGTGCTGGTGCCGGGGAAGTGGGACCTGCAGAAGGACAGCGCCGCGGTGCGCGAGTCCGTGCAGGAGATGATCCGGTTCCAGTTCCCGGTGCTTGCCTTTGCGCCCATCGTGCCGGTCTCTTCCGTCACCGGCTACGGGATACGCGCGCTGCTGGACACCGCCGTCACGCTGTGGGGCCAGCTCCACCGCCGCGTGGGGACCGGCCGGCTGAACCAGGCGCTGCAGTCCTGGATGGAGCACTACAAGCTGCCGGTGCGGGGGAAGAACTTCAAGATACGCTTCATGACCCAGGTGGGCACGAACCCGGTGCGGTTCGTGGCGTTCGTGAACCGGATGGCGGGCTTTCCGGAGGGTTACTCGCAGTACCTGGAGAACTGCATCCGCAGGGACCTCGGGTTCGGACAGGTCCCCGTGACGGTGGAGTTCCGCCAGAGCCGGAAGCCCACGCGATGAGCGCCGGCGGGGGACCGCGCTGGCGCCCGGGGCCGGCATGAAGGCGTGGACCATCGGCCAGGTGGCGAAGCTCCTGGGCGTGAAGCCGCACGTCCTCCGTTACTGGGAGAGCGAGCTGCCGCTGCTTTCCCCCCGCAAGGGCCGGAGCGGCCGGCGGGAATACACGGCGAACGAGGTGCGGCTTCTCATGCGCTTCCGTCACCTCCTGTATGAGCGCAAGTTCACGCTGGAGGGAGCCAAGGCGCGGCTGTGGGAAGAGCTGGGCTCCGTGCCGGCGGACGTGGCGGCGAAGTTCGCGGAGGTCCGCTCGGACCTGATAGAGGCGCTGATGACAGCACGAGGGGAGACACATCCGGTGCGGGACACCCAGGGGAGCACACACACGCCAGCCGATCGGGACTCCGTCAGCGAGTCGCTGCGGGAGCAGTACGAGGGCCAGGGGCAGGAGCACTTGTTTGCGTTCTGGGATGAGCGGCCGGCGCCAATGAGAGCGCGCCTGCTCCAGGACCTCGAGGCCCTGGACCCGGCGCGCCTGCCGGAGCTGCAGGCGGCGGTGCTCGGAGGCGGTGCCGGGCTTGCCGTGCCGGCGGGGATCGAGCCGGCGCCGTATGAGCCGCGGGAGCGGAGCATCCGTGACGAGGCGGCGCGGCAGGCCGGAGAGGAAGAGATCCGCCGCGGGCGGAGCGCGTTCCTGACGGTGGCCGGCGGCCAGGGGTCCCGGCTGGGGTTCTCCGGTCCCAAGGGCATGTTCCCGGTCACTCCCATCCGCAAGCTCACGCTGTTTGCGCTCTTTGCAGAGAAGCTGCTCGCGGCCAGACGCCGCTACGGGGCCGCCATCCCGTGGCTCATCATGACAGGCCCGCAGAATCACGCCGCCACGATGGAGTACTTCGAGTCCTGTGAGTGGTTCGGACTGGGCCGGGAAACCGTGCACCTGTTCCCGCAGGGCAGCCTTCCGTCTCTTTCCCCGGATGGCAGGCTGGTCATGGGCGCGGACGGAGGGCTGTTCTTCAACCCGGACGGCCATGGGGGCGTGATCGAGGGGCTGCGGCGCGCGGGCCTGCTGGACACGATGGCCGAGCAGGGTGTCCAGCACCTGTTCTATTTCCAGGTGGACAACCCGCTGGTGTGCGTCCCGGACCCGGTCTTCCTTGGCGCGCACTGTCGGGCCGGCTCGCAGATCTCGGCCAAGGTCGTACAGAAGGCGTACCCGGAGGAGAAGCTCGGGATCATCGTGCGCGCGGACGGACGGCCCATGGTCATCGAATACTCCGACCTGGACCAGGAGCGGATGCACGCGCGGGACGCGGAGGGCCGTCTGGTCTACGGCCAGGGCTCCATCGCCATCAACCTGCTGGAGGTGGCGTTCCTGGGCAGCCCGGGGCTCTCTCTTCCCTGGCACCTCGCGCGCAAGAAGGCGCAGACCCTCAACCCCGTTGCCGGGGGTACCGAAAATCAGGAAAGGGAGATCGTGAAGCTGGAGAAGTTCGTCTTCGACGCGATCCCCCTTGCCGAGCGCGCCCTGTTCTTCGAAACGGACCGGGCCGAGGAGTTCTCGCCGCTGAAGAACCGGCACGGCGTGGACTCCATCGAGACCTGCCGGCTCGGGCAGCTCGAGCAGGCGGCCCGCTGGCTCGAGCAGGTCGGCGTCCAGGTCCCGCGGGACCCGGAGGGCCTGCCGCGGCACGCGCTCGAGATCAGCCCGCTGTTCGCCCTGGACGCGCGAGCCCTGGCGGCGCGCCGCGGGCTCCTGAAGGATGTTGTCGATGAGGACACGCTCCTGGTCTGATTTCCTTTTCCGCCACCCGCTGTCCGGAGGCGCGGCGGTGAGCGCGCTGGCCGTCCTGCTGGCCGCCGCGCCGGCGAGCGCCGGCCCGGCCCTTGGCGCGCCGCCGGCCGTGATGATGCCGGCGGAGAACTGGGAGGCCAGGACCCGGCTGGCGGACAGCATCATCGCCCCGATCCGGGAGGCGGCCGCGGCCCCGCGCCGCGTGGTGGAGCAGCAAGAAGGGGCTTCCCGCGTGCAGTTCAGCACCAGCCGGCAGGCGGGGTCCCTGTACATGGTCTTCGCGAACCCCGCCGGCGGCGGCTACCCGCTGGACGGCGCGGGGACGTACATCATCAAGAGAAGCCTGGATGACGGATCCTTCACGCAGGTGAAGGTGTTCGTCCAGGACGGCCCCGGGACGTACGTGCGGATCTTCCCGGACGGGGACCGCACGCTGATGGACGCGTGGCTGTTCGGAAAACCGTTCCAGACCGGCGTGGTGCTCCCGGTGACGTTCGACCGCGTGCTCACGGCGCCGTTTGCCTCCGTCATCGAGTGGACGTCGCCGGTGGTGGACTGGTCCCTGCTGCTCGGCCCGGAACCGGGAGACGCGGACGCGCGCGTGCAGGCGATGGTCCGCACGCTGGCGTCCCGGCTGCCGTCCCTGCGGGACATGGACGACGGGGCCATGGACGACGCCGGAAAGATGGTGTACATCGCGACCGGCGAGCCGGCGGGAAAGGGCGGCTTCAACTGCTCGGGGTTTGCCAAGTGGGTGGCGGACGGCCTGTACGCGCCGCTGGCGGGTCACCCCATGGAGATCGGGCCGCTGAAATCCCGGGACGCCGGGCAGTCACACGCCTGGGCCGCGCGCTACGAGGAAGAGCTGGATCCGTGGTTCGGCCTGGACTGGAGCCGCGGCCTGGCGCGCGCGGTGGCGCAGGCCCAGACCGGCACCGCCCCGTCCGACGAACAGATCGACGTGAGGGACTCCGACCGGCTGCCCTACATACGGGACGTGGGATACCCCGTGACGGACCTGGAGTACCTGCTGTACTTCCTCGCCCGCCGTGACCCGGGCACGTTCTACATCGGCTCCGTCAACGCTCCGTCCGCCGCGGCCTCCGAGGGAACGCCGGTGCTGAGACAACATCACCATCTCGTGGTGCTGTTCCCGTATTTCGAGGCAACGGGTCGTTTCCAGGTGACCGTCCTGGAGCGCAACCTGAAGACGAGCCTCCCGTCATTGAGCCGACGCTACGGGACGGAATACGTGCACCTGGTGCGCGTGCGCTCGGAGGGAACGTTCGCGCCCCCGAAAATTGAATAAGAGCGGCTTCCGCTGTATCATCTGTTGTGGAATGAAGTTCCGAAAGTCCTGCGTAGTTGCCGCGCTGGCCGTCTGTCTCCTGGGCGGCGCGGCCGGCGTCCTGGCGGCGGCCCCCGCGGAAGATGACCTGTACGCGGAGGCGGAAAGCCGCTATCTCGGAAAGAACTACACCGCGGCACTGGAGTCCTACGACGCGTTTGCCGCCGCCTACCCGCTGTCCGAGCGCATCGCGGACGTCCAGTACCGGCGGGCCGTGTGCCTGTACCGCCTGGAGCGCTACCGCGACGCGGTCCAGCTTATCGGCGACATCGAGGTGCGCTACCGCACCACCCGGTATTTCTCCTTCATCCCGCTGTGGAAAGGGCTCTCCCTCTACGGGCTGAAAAGCTACTCGCTGTGCGTGGACAGCCTGGACGCGTTCCTGGCCGGTCCTCCGGACCCCGAGTTCACGCCGCAGGCGCTCCTTCACAAGGCGCTGGCCCTCCAGGCCCTGTCCAACGATGAGGCGGCGCGCCAGTCCCTCACCGCGCTGACCACCTCATGGCAGGCGTCCCGGCTGTTCCCGTACGCCGCGGTGCTCCTCGGGTCCCTGGAGCAGAAGCAGGCGGCCTGGCCGGACCTGCTCTCCTTCACGCAGAAGACGGACCCTTCCAGCTTCCCGGAGCCGTGGAAGAGCAACTTCCTTCTCCTGCGGGCGGACGCGCTGTGGCAGTCCGGAAGGGCGGAGGAAGCGCAGCCGCTGTACCTGCAGCTTGTCGGAGCCGCGGATGACGTGGCGCTGGTGGCCTACGGGCGGCTGTTTGCGGCGGCGCAGCGCCGGCAGGACCTGCAGGGCATGCGCGACCTCACGCAGGCGGCGGAAGCTCGGTTCTCCGGTCGCACCGCCGTGCTCTCCGAGCTGTGGACACGGATCGGGGCGGAGACCTTCCGGCTGGGAGATCCCAACGGCGCGGAGCCGTTCCTGCGCCGCGCCTGGAACGCCCGCGCGTCGGCGCCGGTGAGCGAGGTGGTCCCCATCTACCTGTCGGACATCATGCTGGGCCGCAAAGACCCGGCCGGCGCGAAGCAGATCCTGGTGGACTTCCTTGCGGCCGGCCAGCCCGGCACCGGGGCCGCCATCATTCGCCTCGGTGACCTGGCGCTGATGGCCAGCGACTTCGCCTCCGCGGCGGGCTACTACTCACGGTTCCGCATCTCGTTCCCGGATTCTCGTCGGGCGCCGGAGGCCGGCTACCTCCTGGCCTACTGCCAGTACCGCCAGGGGATGCAGGACCAGGCCGCGCGCCTGGTGAGCCAGCTCCTCACCGGTGACACGGACCCGACCACCAGACAGCAGCTCCTGCGGCTTCAGATCGTGCTGCTCACCGCGGCAAAGCGCAACGCGGAGGCCGCGGATGCCCTGGCGGCGTATGCCGCGAAGTATCCCGACGACACGGGCATGCGGCTGGACTACATGAAGGACCTGTTTCTCCTGCGCCGCTTCTCTGACGTCCAGCGGGAGGCGGACGCCCTCCGGCAGCAGTCACCGTCCCTGGACCAGAAGGACCCTGCCGCCGGTGTGACCGTCTCCTACCTCCGCGGCCTGGCACTGATCACGTCCCGGGACTACAGCGCCGCGGCTACGGAGCTCGCCTCCATCCCGGCGGATGCCGCCCAGAAAGCGGGGCTTGCCGTCATCGTCCCGTACGCGCGCTACTACCTGGGGTGGGCGTACCTGAGACTGTCCGATTTCGCGAACGCCGCGCGCGTGTTCGACGACTTCGCCTCCGCCTATCCGGCCCACGAGCTCGCGCCCATGGTGATGTACCTCGCCGGCTGGTCTCACTACAGCCGGGGAGAGTACGACACGGCGGCCGCCGACTTCTCTCAGGTCATGGGTCGGAAGGACCAGGGAGAGCTCGCCGACAAGAGCCGCTACCTGTACGCGAAGAGCCTGCTCGCGCTGAAGCGCTTCACCGAGGCGGCGCCGGTCCTGCTCACCATCGCGGGCGCCTCGCCTCCCACGGCGTGGTCCCCGGACGCCCTGTTCGATTACGCCAGCGCGCTGGCGGATTCCGGGCAGCCCCGGCCCGCGGCGGACGCGTTCAAGCGCCTCGTAGATACGTTCCCGTCTTCCCCCCTGCGGGACGAGGCGAGCTACCGGCGCGCGGAGACCTACTACCTGGCCAACATGCTGACGGATGCGCGGGCGGCATTCGACGACTACCGCACGCGGTTCCCCCAGGGCAAGCTGGTGGACGCGGCGCTGTACTGGAGCGGCAAGGCGGCGCAGAGCATGGGGGAGGACATGGCGGCGGCGCTGCTGTGGGAACGGCTGGAGTCGGGATACCCCGCAAGCTCGTTCCGCGGGCCCGCGCTCCAGCAGACGGCGGATGCCTATGCCCAGGCGCACCAGTACCAGAAGGCGCTGGACCTGTACACGGAGTTCATCAAGGAGTACCCGGACCAGGCACGGGCCAGCCGCGCGGACATCAAGGCGGAGCAGGTGAGGCTGCTCGCCACGGGGGAAGGAGACCGGGAGGCGGCGCTCTCCGCCATCATTTCCCGGGAGACCGGGGACAAGAAACGCCAGGCCACGATCGACCTTGCCCGGCTGTACATCTATTCCGGTGACTCGCGCGCGGATGCCGGCTACCGGATGCTCCTGCCGGTGGTGAAGGAAGGAGACCCCCAGGGCGCGCCACAGGCCCAGGTGCTCATCGGGGAGTATTTCTACCGCAAGGGAGACCTCGCGGAGGCGGCGCGCCAGTTCCTCGGCGCCGCGGTGATCGGCGGAGTTGCTCCCGCAACGGCCGCCTCCGCCATCTACCGGGCCGCGGAGATGATGCAGATGGCAAAGAGGCCGGATGACGTGGCGGCGCTCGTGCACCGGCTGGAGACGACATTCCCGGATTCCGACTGGACCGTGAAAGCCCGGCTGCTGCTGGGGGGCGCTTCATGAGCCGGCTGTTGCTTCCCGTCCTGTTCCTGCTGGCCCTGGCGATGAGCGCGTGGGCCCAGTCTCCGGCGCCGTCACCTTCTTCGTCACCGGCGCCCGCCCCGGCGCCCGCGGCAACGGTCGCGCCCGCGGCCCCGTCCGCGAACCCGGCCGTGGCCCCCGGTGAGCCCGAGATCGTGATGCCGCAGGTAATCCTCAAGATAGAGGACCTGAGCGTGGAGACCGTGGAAGCGCAGCTTCCGCCGGAAGAGGACCTGCTGCCGCCCGTGCGGACGGTACCCGTGCTCAGTGAAGGAGAGCTGGCAGTCGGAGAGCCCACGCTCCCGCCGGCCCCGGTGGAGGGGGAGAGCCCCTCCCCGCAGTCGAGCAACCGCCTGCTCTCCTCTGACGTGCAGGTGGGGGCCGGGACCCTGGGCCTGATTTCGGCAAACGTCGCGCTGAAGACGCTCGGCCAGGACCCCCGTTTCTCCCTGCAGTTCAATCACCAGACGCTGGACGGTTTTGCCGGGCACGACGCGGGGTCCGGGTACAACACGAGAACGGACGGACTGCAGGGCGGCCTGAAGTTCGGGCTGGGCGGCGTCACCACGGACCTTGCCGGCAGCTTCGCGGAGAACGAGAATGGCCTGCAGGGCCAGTCCACCACCGGGCAGTACGCCTCCGTGCTCACCCGGACCATCGCCGGCAGCGCCGCGTTTTCCGGCGCCATCGACTGGCTGTCACTGACGGCGACCGGGGCCGGCAGCCTGGACACTCTCACGCTGCAGGGGCCGTCGCCGACTCCCTCCCGCGAGATTCGCCTCACGCCAGGCCTGGATGCCAAGGCGCACTTCGGGGCGTTCACGCTCGGCCTGGAGTCAGACTACTGGTACCGGCAGGACGAGTACCTTGCCGCCGGCAACGACTTCCTGCATCGCTTCCAGGTCCAGCCGTCCGTGAGCGTGGACCTTCCGGCGCACTTCGTGGCGGGGGGCTCCGTGGGATGGTTCGTGAACAGCGCGGGGTTGAGCCGGTTCCTGTTCTCCCTGTCCCTGACCGGCACTCCGCTGGACTTCCTCACGCTGTCCGCGGAAGGCGGCTACCGCGTCGTGCCCTACGACGCTCATGACATCCTGGCCTCCAGCCCGTTTGCCCAGCCCACGCCGCTCGTGGATGACCGGGGATGGTACGGCCGGGCATCCGCCCAGGTCTCGCTGACACGGGACCTTTCCGCGTCGGTGAAGGGCGCCTTCATGGCCAGTGACCGCATGCCCGAAGGCTCCACCACGCTGGACCCGGCCACCGGGCTGTTCGACGTGACGCAGCAGCCTGGCACCCAGGTCTCCCTCACGAGCGGCCTGCGCTGGGCCATCACGCCGTACATCTCGATCTCCGGCGGCTGGGACCACGAGTTCCTGGACCGCCCGCTGTTCACGCCCATCGACTCTCTCACCGCGGGGCTGCTGGGCCTCGATCCCAGCGGTCGGTTCGGCGGCGGCATCACCGTGGCGGCCGGTCCCACCGCGGACGGCACGCTGCAGCAGCCGCTGCTGCACGCCTCCGCGTTCTGGAAGATCGTGGAGCCGGTGAAGCTCCAGATCGATGGCGATGACCTCCTGGGGCCGCTCGTCTCATCCCGGTGGGCAATCGCGCGTGACACCTACGTGACGCCGGGGTTCCGGCTCTCGGTTTCCCTGGGGATGAGCCTGTGAGCGACGTCATGACAGACCGCACCGTGGTTCCGGATGACGATCGGGACCGCGACCGCCGGCGGGTGCTCGTCAGCCTGGGGGCCGCACTGGCCCTGCACGTGGGACTGATCGCGGCGCTCGTCCTGGTGGCGGGGGCAGCGTCAGCCCCTCTCCCTGTTCCCACGGTGACCATCCAGCTCCAGGACGCCGGAGCCGGCCTCTCGGCCGCGGCAGGCATGGGCGCGGAGGGGGCTGCCAGCTCCGCGAGCGCGGCCGGCCCCGCGGCTGCCGCGCCCGGACCGGCGGCCGCCGCTGCTTCCACCGGTTCCGGCTTCGTGATTCCCACGCCTCGCGCGGGTGCTCCCGCGGCTTCCACTTCTCCCTCCGGCCCCTCCTTCCGCGTGGCCGGAGGTACGACCGGCGTCCCGCAGAGCATCCCGTCGACTCCGAGCCAGCAGCCAGGCCCCGCGGTGCCGGCCATCCAGCAGGGAAGGGGCACCGGCACGGGCGCGGCCTCCGGCGCCGGCGCAAGCTCCGTGCAGCGCAGCGGCACGGCAGAGGCCGTGGGAGGCACTACTACCGCCGGAGGCTCGCTGGACTACAGCAAACTGGACAAGGGACTGGCCGGCGGCGCGGGCCGCGGTGGCGCGGGGACGGGCACGGGAGCCGGCTCCGGGGCGGGGGCTGGATCCGGCAGCGCAGCGGCGGGAGCCGGAGGAAGCGGGTATCCGGTCCAGTGGGGCTCCGCTTCCGGAGCCGGGCGCAAGATGGTGTTCGCCGCGGCGCCGAAGCTCCCCAAGTGGGTGAGTGACCAGGGCCTTACGCTCACCGTGAGCGTCACGTTCTCCGTGCTTCCCAACGGCGTGGTGGAAGGAGCCTCCGTGCAGCGGTCATCCGGCTACGCGGACGTGGATGCCGCCGTGCTGGATGCCATCCGCATGTGCCTGTTCAACGCCGTGGAGAACGCTCCCACGGTGAAAGGCGTGATCCCCTACCGCACGGACTGGACAAAGTAAGCGCCCCGGCGACTCATCCCGCCCGGCTTTGCGCCCCCCGCGCCCGTTCTTGCGTTGACACCCCCGGGAACAAGCGGTACAATTGTAAAAAATCTCCTGGGGAGGGGATATGATCTTTTCTGCCGGCGATCTGATCACCTTCGTCGTCGTTCTCCTGGTGCTGGTGATCTATCGGGCGATGGACCGCAACAACCGCTCGCTCGAGAAGCTCAAGAGATTCTCTGACAAGATCACGGAAAACCTCACTGCCGTCGTCGAGCAGAAGACTGCCGACGTGCGCGACCTTTCCCTGGAGCTGCAGGCCAGCCTGAAGACCGGGCGCGAGATCCTTGCGCGGGCCCGCGGCGTGGAGGAGCTGCTCCAGGGAAAGACCACGGACATCGAGGAGATCCAGAACCGGTTCACGCAGTACGACAAGGAGCTGGAAGAGCTCACCGCCATGTCCGGCCGCGTGGACAAGAACCTTGCCCGGATCCGGGACGAGGCCGAGTTCGTGGACGACGTGGGCCGCCGCATCGGGGAGTCCGCGCAGCGCCTGGCGGCGCTGGAGAAACGGATCCCCGAGATCGAGGAAAGCGTCGCGCAGAACGCGCGCGCGGAGGTGGAGAAGGCCCGGGCGCAGGCGGTCTCCGAGCTGGAGGCGAAGGTGGCCGCGGCCTGGACCGACGTGGAGAGCCGGGCCGCCGCGTTCTCCTCGAAGATGGAAGAGACGCACACGCGCGTGAAGTCCGGCGTGGACGGCACGCTGGAAGCGGTCTCCACCCGGTTGGCCTCCTTCGAGTCCAAGGTGAAGGACTACTCCACCTACATCGCCCGGCTGGAGGCGCGCCAGGAGCAGACGGAGAAGGAGCGCCTGGCCGCCATGGGCCGCGCGCAGGAGGAGTTCGCCGCCACGCTCAAGGGCACGCTGGCAAGCGCCGCCCAGCGCGGCGCCAGCCTGGAGGACGAGGTGTTTTCCCGGCTCGCCGCGCGCATCCAGGAGGACGAGTCGGCCATCGCGAAGTCCATCCAGACGCTGGAGACGCGCCTTTCCGACTACCAGGGAGACGTGGACTACCGCATCCGCACGCTGGAGGAATCCGGCCCGGACGTGGAGGCGCTCCGCGCTTCGCTCCTCGAATCCATGGAGAAGGTCGCCGCGGGCGTGCGCACGCAGATGAAATCCCTCGGCGCCGAGCTGGTGGCGGGGTGGACCGGGGAAATCGCGGCCGCGGCCGCGGCCCGTGAGCAGCTTCGGTCCGGGATCACGGAGCTGGAGCAGGGCCTGGCGGAGCTGAAGACGCGCGCCTACCAGGACGCGAGCGCCAAGATGTCCGTGTTCGAGGACGAGTTCTTTGCCGACCTTCGGGAACGTTCCGTGGCCATGCAGGACCGGGTGAAGACGTGGCAGGAGGAGCTGGAGGGGCGTTTCACGACCTTCGAAAGCGACCTCAAGGAGCGGATCGGCGCGGCGGACTCCTCCCTGTCGGAGCTTCGGGAAGCCATGCGCGCGGAGACGGAGAAGGCGAAGAAGGACGCCTCGGCGGCGCTGGACAGGGACCTGTCCTCGCTCAAGGACACGCTGGAGGCCGGGACCCGGCGCATGCACCGGGACATCGAGGCGGGGCTGAAGGAGCTCTCCACGGAGCTGGAAGCCGGGCGCGCGGAGATCTCCGGGCTCGTGGAGGGAAGCCGCGCGGAGGCGGCCGCGTGGGAGGCCCGCGCGCGCCAGCAGCTCTCCGACGCGGAGCTGGCCATCGCGGAGAAGGTGTCCGCGCTGTCCGCGGAGGCGGCGGCCTCCATCGGCGCCATCCGGGACGGCTTTGCCTCCCAGCGGCAGGACCTGCTCGTGGCCACGAACGAGGAGCGCACGGCGCTGCGCGCGGAGCTTTCCCAGATGGCGGAGAGCATCGCGGGCTTCCGCTCGGAGCTGGGCCGGGCCACGGACGCCGGCGTGGAGACGCTGCGCGGCCAGCTTGACGCGTTTCAGTTGGAGAGCCAGAAGCGCCTCCGGGACCTGCAGGCGGACGTGGAGGCCCGGATCAAGGAGCATCGGCAGCAGCTCGCGGAGGCCCGGGAGAAGAGCGAGGCGATGCAGGAGAAGCTCTTCGGGAAAGTGGACGAGAGCTCGCGGGTGCTCTCCGCCAGCGTGACGGACATCGACAAGCGCGTGAAAGCGTTCCTGGCCCAGACGAGGCTGTTCGAGCGGGCAGACACCATGAAGGCGGCCCTGGAGGCCTCCATCGAGGAGATGAAGAAGGAGACCACGCGGCTGGGCGCGGAGCGCTCCGAGATCACGGAGCTCGAGCTCCAGCTCGGGCGCACGAAGAAGCTCGCGGAAGATGTCACGGCCAAGATGGGCCGGTTCCTCGCGGAGAAGCGGCGCATCGAGGAGATGGAGGGAGAGTTCAAGAAGATCGTCACGCTCTCCCGGGACGTGGATCTGAAGATCGACACGCTGTCTTCCAGCAACGACGCCCTTCAGCAGATCCAGGCGAAGATCCGCCAGTTCGAGGAGATGGGCAAGGCCGTGGAGGGCGGGTTCGAGCGCCTGGAGAAGAAGCGGGAGATCCTTACGCTCACCTCGGAGGGCGTGGACAGGAACTTCCAGCGCCTGGAGAGCATCGAGAAGGGACTGAAGGAGGCGGATCACTCCGCGGACGAGCTGGCCGCCAAGGTGCAGGGTCTGCGCGGCGAGTACGAGCTGCTTGCCGCCAACAAGAAGGACGCGGACTCCGCGGCGGAGATCGTTGCGAAGCTCCACGGCGTCATGGGAGAGCTGGAGGAGCGGCTGGAGAAAGCGCAGAGCTCCCGCGAGTGGATGGCCCGGACGGAAACACGGTTCGAGGAGATCGGCCGGCAGGCCCAGGAACAGGTGCGCCTGCTGGAGTCCATCATCAAGTCCGAGACGAAGAAAGAGAAGCCGGGGCGCGGTGCGCCCCCGCTGGACAAGCGGGACACCGTGGTGAAGCTTTCCCACCAGGGCTGGTCCGTGCAGGAGATCTCCCGCGTGACCCAGCTCAGCCGGGGCGAGGTCGAGCTGATCCTGGAGCTGGCGCCCAAGGTGTAGCCGCGGATGGCGAAGGCGAGCGAGCACAGGGACGTGCGGCAGCGAGCCTGTTCTCAAAGAAGGAGTCCCCTCTATGGCCCTGACGATCGACTATCGGAAGATGGTGCCGCCGCTTTCATCGGAAGTGGTGGAGTCATATCGCGCAAAAGTGCACGCCGTGCACGAGGACCTGGTGGCGCGCCGCAAGGCAGGGGCGCTTCCGTTCTACGAGCTGCCGCGGCAGGACCTGGGGCCGATTGAGAAGTACGCGGCCCGGATGAAGGGCAGCTATTCCACCGTGGTGGTCCTGGGAATCGGCGGCTCGTCCCTCGGCCTGCTGTCCCTGAACGCGGCCCTTCGCACGCCGTTTCCCGCCCTGGAGCCGGAGCCGCGCCTGGTGGTGCTGGACAACATCGACCCGGTCCGCATCCACTCCTTCCTGTCATCGCTGGATCCGAAGCGGACCCTTCTGAACGTGATCACGAAGTCCGGGGACACGGCGGAGACGATGTCGGAGCTCCTCGTGTTCCGCAAGTGGTTCATGGATGCGCTGGGCGCCTCCGCGGCAAAAGAGCACATCGTGGCCACCACGGACAAGTCAAAGGGCGCGCTGCGCAAGATTGCCGGCGAGGAGGGGTACGCCACGTTCGAGGTGCCGGACGGGGTGGGCGGCCGGTTCTCCGTGCTCACGCCCGTGGGGCTCCTGCCGGCCGCCCTGCTGGGCGTGGACGTCCGCGGGCTCCTGGCCGGGGCGGCGGCCATGGACACGCGGCTTTCCAGCGGGGAGCTGATGGAAAACCCCGCGTACCTGGGGGCCGCGCTCCACCATGCCGCGTACGCGGAAGGGCGGCCCATCTCCGTCATGTTCGCCTACGCGGACCAGCTCTACCTCCTGGCGGACTGGTACCGGCAGCTCTGGGCGGAAAGCCTCGGGAAGAAGCTTTCCCGTGACGGCACGATCGTTTCCGTGGGCCCCACGCCCATCAAGGCGCTGGGCGTGACGGACCAGCACTCCCAGGTGCAGCTCTACAAGGAAGGGCCGAACGACAAGGTCTACACGTTCCTCGCCGTGGAGAAGTTCGGCGCAACGGTCCCCATCCCCTCCGCGCCGGGACTGGATGCGCTGGCGTACCTCGGCGGCCACACGCTGAACGAGCTGATAGCGGCGGAAGAGAAGGCCACCGAGATCGCCCTTTCCAAGGCGGGGCGCCCCGTGAGCACCATCACGTTCCCGGAGATCACGGCGCAGTCCGTTGGCGAGTTCTACCACCTGCTGGAGGTCCAGACCGTGGCGGCGGGCGCCCTGTTCCACATAGATCCCCTTGACCAGCCGGGCGTGGAAGAAGGCAAGCAATTCGCGTACGGGCTCATGGGACGCAAGGGGTTCGAGGCAAAGAGGCGGGAAGCGGAGAGCATGCCCGCGGGTGACGCGCGGCTCCTGTTCCGCGGCTGACAGCCGCGGCGCGTCCCGCGCCGGCCGGCCCACCCCGTGTCCGCGCCGGGACGCGCTCCCTGGTCGCTTGTGAAAGTGCTTGACCCGGCATAAAGCCCACTGTTACCTTTGTCGTAACCCAATTTCTTTCCTCAGGCGGTACCGATGTCGAAGAAGAGGGACCAGGAAGAGATATCCGAGGGACCAGAAAACAAGTCTGACCCAACACCCAGACCGGGCGCCCAACCCCGTGGCGCGGCGGACTCCGCGGCTCCCGCGGACCCGGCCGTTGCCGGTGGACCCTGCGGGAGCGCCGAGGAAAAGATCGCGGAGCTGGAAAAGGAAGTCGCGGACCTCAAAGACAAGTGGCTGCGCAAGCAGGCGGATTTCGAGAACTTCAGGAAGCGCATGCTGCGGGAGCGGGAAGAGGCCAGCCGGTACGCCAACGCGGCGCTCCTCACGGACATCATCGGGCTCATAGACGACTTCGAGCGCGCCATCCGGTCCGCGGAGGAGTCCCGGGATTTCGGGACGTTCCTCCAGGGCGTCACCATGATCGAAAAGCAGTTTGTCGAGATGCTGGAGTCCCGGTGGGGATTGAAGCGCTTCTCCTCCCTGGGGGAGGGCTTTGATCCCAACAAGCACGAGGCCGTGCTTCGCGTGGAAGGCCCGGCCGGGAGCCGGCCCACGGTGGTGGAGGACTTCCAGCGCGGCTACTTCCTGCACGAGCGCGTGCTCCGGCCGGCGCGGGTCAAGGTCCAGGTCCCTGCCGCGGATACGCCGAAGCCCGGCGCGGACGCCGGCCAGCAGGGTGGCGCGCCGGGGGACGGAGAGCCCGCGGCCGGCGGCACGCCCCGGTCCACCGGCGGGTAGCAGATCCCATGGGAAAAATCATCGGCATCGACCTGGGAACAACGAACTCCTGCGTCGCCGTGATGGAGGGCGGCCAGCCGGTCGTGATCCAGAACTCCGAAGGCCAGCGTACCACGCCGTCCATCGTCGCCTTCACGGACCGGGAAGAACGCCTGGTGGGCCAGCCGGCCAAGAACCAGATGATCACGAACCCCGAGGCCACCGTGTACTCCATCAAGCGCTTCATGGGACGGCGCTTCGACGAGGTGCAGGAAGAGGCGGGGCGCGTGCCGTTCAAGGTCGTCGCGTCCGACAACGACGTTCGCGTGGAGATCCGGGGCGGGAAGTATTCTCCTCCGGAGATCTCCGCGGCCATCCTCCAGAAGATGCGAAAGACCGCGGAGGACTACCTGGGGGAGCCGGTGACGGACGCGGTGATCACCGTGCCGGCTTACTTCAACGACGCGCAGCGCCAGGCTACCAAGGACGCCGGCCGGATTGCCGGGCTGGACGTGAAGCGCATCGTGAACGAGCCTACCGCCGCGGCGCTCGCCTACGGCCTGGACAAGGGCGGCCGGGAAGAGACCATCGCGGTGTACGACCTGGGTGGCGGCACGTTCGACATCTCCATCCTGGAGCTGGGGGACGGCGTGTTCGAGGTGAAGTCCACCAACGGGGACACGCACCTGGGCGGTGACGACTTTGACCAGCGCGTCATCGAGTGGCTGGCCGCCGATTTCCGCGCGGAGACCGGCATCGACCTGCGCAAGGACCGCATGGCGCTCCAGCGCCTGAAGGAAGCCGCGGAGAAGGCCAAGATCGAGCTTTCGCAGCTGCAGGAAACGGAGATCAACCTTCCCTTCCTGACCGCAGACGCCTCCGGCCCGAAGCACATGCAGACCAAGCTGACCCGCGCGAAGCTCGAACAGCTGATGGAGGACCTGCTCCAGCGAACGGTTCCGCCGGTGAAGCAGGCGATGAAGGACGCGAACCTCACGCCGGACAAGATCGACGAAGTGGTTCTGGTCGGGGGATCGACTCGTATTCCTCGCGTGGTCGACATCGTGAAGGGCCTCTTCAACGGGAAAGAACCCCACAAGGGCGTGAACCCGGATGAAGTGGTCGCGGTGGGCGCGGCGATTCAGGGCGGCGTGCTGGGCGGCGAGGTGAAGGACATCCTGCTGCTCGACGTGACTCCGCTATCGCTGGGCGTTGAGACTCTTGGCGAGGTGATGACCGTGCTGATCCCGCGCAACACGACGATCCCGACTCGCAAGTCGGAAGTCTTCTCGACGGCGACGGACAACCAGCCGGAGGTCGCGATCCACGTGCTGCAGGGCGAACGCCCGGTGGCCAGCGGCAACCGATCGCTCGGCAAATTCAACCTGGTGGGAATCGCTCCGGCTCCGCGCGGCGTGCCGCAGGTCGAGGTCACCTTCGACATCGACGCGAACGGCATCCTGAATGTCACCGCCAAGGACATGGCGACGAAGAAGGAGCAGAAGATCACCATCACCGCTTCGACCGGTCTGAGCAAGGACGAGGCGGAGCGCATGAAAAAGGAAGCCGACGAGCACGCAGCGGAAGACAAGTCGCGGCTTTCGGAGGTCGAAGCGCGCAACAAGCTCGACAGCTTGATCTATCAGGGCGAGAAGCTGATCCGCGAGAATCGCGAGAAGATCTCCGACAGCGACGTGAAGGACGCGGAAGCAGCGATCGAGCAAGCCAAGTCGAGCCTCAAGGAAGGCGGGACGGACGCTCTGAACTCGGCCTCCGATGCCTTGACCAAGGCGCTGAGCCGCATCGGCGAAGCGATGTACAAGGCGCAACAGGCGGCCGGCA
>DASRZR010000317.1:0-7660 GCA_035686185.1 Spirochaetia bacterium
TTCAGCTTCCCCGTGTAGGCCAGCGCGGTGCGCAGCAGGACCTGGCCCGAGATCGTGCCCCAGATCCCCCGGGCGCAGGTGCGCTCGGCGAACTTCGCGGTGCCGTCCGAGCGGACTCCGTCCCCGGCGATGAGGAACGGCACGGGATGGGACGTGTGCGCCTTGGCCGCCGCCGGTGTGGAGTGGTCACCGGTCACGATGATGATGTCCGGTTTCATTGCCAGGACCTTCGGGAGGAAGGCATCCACCTTCTCGATCTCTTTCACCTTGGCATCGAAATCACCGTCCTCCCCCTTGGAGTCGGTGTACTTGTGGTGGATGAAGAAGAAGTCGTGGGAACCCCACACCGTGGGGAGCGCGGCCGCCTGCGCGTCCAGGTCCGCCAGGTCATCCACCACGTCCATGCCGACGAGACGGGCCACGCCCTTGTAGTCGGGGTACACGGCCAGCGCCACGGGGGAGAGCTTGTACAGCTCGGGCAGCGACGGGATGTGGGGAAGCTCCGCGAACCCGCGCAGCAGGATGCCGTTGGCCGGCGTCTGGCTGGCGAGGATCTTGCGGGCCTGGGCCACGAACTCCTTTGCCACCTCCGCGGTGTGCGCGGCCTGCTGTTCCGTGGCCTTCGGGTCCAGCGGGGGCACTCCCATGATCTGCGGATCGGTGTCCTCCACCTTGTCGGAGAGACCCTTTCCCCGGAAGACCACCACGGCGCGGTAGTCCTTCACAGGCCGCACGGAAACCTCCACGCCCTTGATGGACACGGCCTTGAGCAGCTCGCAGAGCTGGGCGCACTTCTCCGTGGGGATCCGGCCGGCGCGCCGGTCGGAGATCTTCCCGGAGGCGTCCAGCGTGGCGAAGTTCAGCCGGGCGGCCACGTCCCCGGGCTTCATGGGGAACGCCACGCCCGTGGCGGCCACCACGCCGCGGCCGATGGGGTAGGCAAGCGGGTCGTACCCGAACAGCGCCAGGTGCCCGGGCGCGGAGCCCGGGGTGATCCCGAAGCCGATGGGCAGGTGCACGCCGCACTCCGCGGAGGCGGCCAGCGCGTCCAGGTTCGGCGTGCGGGCCGTTTCCAGCTCGGTCTTGCCTCCGGCTTCCCGGGGCAGGCCGCCTACGCCGTCCATCACCAGCAGCACGATCTTCTTCGGGCTCTTCGTGGAGAGCTCCTTCAGGGTTTCCAACATGATGTTCCTCCGCCTAGTCCTGTTTCTTCTTCAGCTCGTCCAGAGCCGCGTTCGCTTCTTCCTTCTTCATGGCGTCCGCCAGCGCATCCTTCTCCCCGACCACCATCTGAAGCTGGGCCAGGAGCAGGTCCGTGTTCACGAGGCGCGCCCCGCTCATCTTCAGCCGGACGAGCTTGTCCTTCAGCACCGCCACCTTGGCGTTCAGGTCCGCCCGCTCCGCCTCCAGGCCGGACTGCTTTGCCAGGGCATCCGAGGCGCGTGCCTGGGCCTGCGCGGCCAGGCCTTCCTCTCCCTTGCTTCGCGCCAGTGCCGCGCGCCGGGTCCAGAGGTTCGTCTCCTCCGCGGCCTCTGCCGCCGCTTTCTGCGTCTGCTTCAGGGTGGTGAGAAAGGCGAGCACGTACTCCGTGGCCTGCGCGGGGTCCATGCCCTCGATGTCCGTGTCCAGCATCCCGTGCTCCGTCGGCCAGCCTACCATGAACCGGTTGCCGATTGCATCCGCCTCCGCGCACGGGGTACGCTCCTCCCGGCGCGGAACTCGGACCATGACTACGTGGGAGCTTTCTTCAATTCTCGTGGGTGCGTCTGCCGGGGCGGGATTCCTGGGATCCCTCACCGGCCTGGGCGGCGGGATCATCGTCATCCCGCTGCTCACCATCGTCCTGGGCGTTGACATCCGCTACGCCGTCGGCGCCTCCCTGGTGTCGGTCATCGCCACCAGCAGCGGCGCGGCGGCCGCGTACGTGCGGGAAGGCTTCTCCAACATCCGCATCGGCATGTTCCTGGAGGTCGCCACCACGCTGGGAGCGCTGGGCGGTGCCGTGCTCGCGCTGCACCTGGGGCCTTCCGTCATCGCGGTGGTCTTCGGGTTGATGCTCCTGTATTCCGCGGCCGTCACGTTCCGCACCCGGTCCGGGGCGAACGCGGGCATCCCGCCGGACCGCCTGGCCACCCGGCTCCGGTTGAACGGGTCGTTCCCGGTTCCCGAGGGTACCCGTCAGTACAACGTGCGAAACGTCCCCGCGGGGTTCAGTCTCATGGCGCTGGCAGGAGTCCTCTCCGGTCTCCTGGGGATCGGCTCCGGCGCGTTGAAGGTGATCGCCATGGACCGGGTGATGCGCATCCCGTTCAAAGTCTCCACGACCACGAGCAACTTCATGATCGGGGTCACCGCGGCGGCCAGCGCGGGGGTGTACCTCCACCGGGGCTACATCGACCCGGTGCTGGCGCTTCCCGTCATGGTGGGAGTGCTCGGGGGCTCCCTGCTGGGAGCCCGGCTTCTCACCACGGCGGACACCCGGACGCTTCGGATCGTGTTTGCCGTGGCCATCACGGGCATCGGCGTCGAGATGATCATCAAGGGTTTCACGGGAAGGATGTGAGATGAAGGGCACGCGCGGCGCGGGCGACAGGGGACGGCGCGATGAGACGGCACCCGCCGGACGGCTCACCGACCGCCAGGTGGAACAGTGGATCTCCCTGGTGTTGCGCGCCGGCGTGATCGCCGCGGCTGTCATCGGCCTTGCCGGCGGCGTGGCTCACCTCGTCCTCCACGCCGGCGACGTGCCGGCCTTCGGCGTGTTCCACGGTGAGCCGGCCGCGCTGCGGCACATGGGAGAGGTAGTAGCCGGGGCCCTGGCACTGCACACCGAGGCTCTGATCCAGGCAGGTCTGCTCCTGCTGATCGCCGTCCCGATCGTGAGGGTCGTGGTGTCCGTCGTTGCCTTTGCCATCGAACGGGACCTCCTGTACGTGGGCGTGACCGTGCTGGTGCTGGCCATCCTCTTGTTCTCCCTGCTCGGAGATGCGATGTGAGCTCATCAGCGGATGACCCCATTGCCGCGCTCGCCACGCCGGCGGCCTCCAGCGCGCTTGCGGTCATCCGCGTGTCCGGCGCCGGGAGCCTCGAGCTGCTCCGTCCGCTCGTGGGCTCCCGGTGGGACCCGGCCTCCGCCGCGGGGCACACGATCCACCGCTGCGTCCTCGTGGACGGGAAGGAGCCGGTGGACGAGGTGCTGGTGGCCGTCTATCGGTCTCCCCGCAGCTACACGGGGGAGGACGGGGCGGAGATCTTCTGCCACGGCAGCCTCCCCGTGATTACCCGGCTTCTTTCCACGCTGGGTCGGGGCGGATTCCGGCCAGCCGGTCCCGGAGAGTTCACCCAGCGCGCATTCCTCAACGGGCGCATGGGTCTTACCCAGGCCGAGGCAGTGAACGAGATCGTCCAGGCCCGGACCGACCGGGCGCGCGGTCTTGCGCTGGCGCGGCTGGCGGGGGCCATCGAGGACCGGGTGCGGCGCGCCCGTGACTCGCTGGCGGACCTGAAGGCCGGCCTGGAGGTGCTGATCGACTACCCCGACGAGGAGCAGGAGGCCGGGCCACTCATCGACCTCGCGGGCCTCCGGGAGGCACGGGAAGCACTTCAGTCCCTCGTGGCGAGCTACCGCCAGGGCCGCGTGTTCCAGGAAGGGGTGGCGGTGGCGCTGGCAGGAGCCACGAACTGCGGCAAGTCACGGCTGTTCAACCTGCTTCTCCGTCAGGACCGGGCCATCGTGTCGGACACGCACGGCACCACGCGAGACTGGCTGGAAGCCACCGTGAGCCTGGGCGGCATCCCGGTGCGCCTCATCGACACCGCGGGGCTTCGTCCGTCCACGGACCCGCTGGAGTCGGAAGGCATCCGGCGCACGCGCGAGGTGATGGCCAGCGCGGACATCGTCGTGTACCTCGTGGATGGCACGCGCGGCGAATCTGGTACGGACGGGTCCGCGCTGGCCGAGGCGGGCAGCGCCGTGCCCGTGATCAAGGCGTGGAACAAGACGGACCTTGCCGGGTGCCGGCCCGCCCCCGAGGAGTTTGTTGCCATCAGCGCGGCCACGGGCAGCGGCCGGGAAGAGCTGGAGAGACGAATCTGCGAAGCGGCGCTGGGCGGACCGCCAAAGGACTCCACCGAACCGCTCGTCGATTCGGACCGGCAGCGGGACCTCCTTGTGCGGGCAGTGGCGGCGCTGGACCGGTTCGAAGCGGCCCACGCGCAGGGCACCGCCGCCGACCTCCTGTCCGTGGACCTGGCGGACTGCCTGGATGCGCTGGGAGAGATCAGCGGCGCGGTGACGAGCGCCGAGATCCTGGACCGGATGTTCGCCCGGTTCTGCGTGGGCAAGTAGCATGGAAGGGGACTTCGATGCCGTGGTGGTGGGTGGCGGGCACGCGGGGATAGAGGCCGCGCTGGCCCTTGCCCGGCTGGGGTGCTCCACGCTCCTTGTCACGCAGAGCATCGACTCCATCGGCCGCATGTCCTGCAACCCGGCCATCGGCGGGATTGCCAAGGGCAACCTCGTCCGGGAGATCGATGCGCTGGGCGGGCAGATGGCCCGGCTCATCGACGCGTCCATGATCCAGTTCCGGCTTCTGAACAGGAGCCGCGGTCCGGCCGTGCAGGCGCCGCGGGCACAGGCGGACAAGGCGCTGTACGCGCTCCTGGCCCGGCAGGCCCTGGAGTCCCAGGATAACCTCTCCCTGTTTTCCGACACGGTCACGGACCTCCTTCCGGGCGATGACGGCAAGGCGGCCGGTGTGCTCACCGCCCGGGGCAACCGCATTCGGTGCCGTGCCGTGGTGCTCACCACCGGCACCTTCATGGAGGGACGGCTGTTCATCGGCGAGTGGAGCGCCCCGGGAGGCCGGCTGGGAGAGCCGGCCGCGGAAGGGCTGGGCGCGAACCTGCGGCGGCGGGGTTTCACGGTGGGCCGGATGAAGACGGGCACCCCGGCGCGCGGCAGGGCCCGGTCACTGGACACCAGCCGGATGGAGCGCCAGGAGCCGGACCGGGAGGCGCTGCCGTTCTCGTTCTCCGGTGAATCCGTCCCGCGTCCGTCCGTTCCCTGCTGGATCACGTACACGAACGAGCGCACGCACGCCGTCATCCGGGAAAACCTCCATCGCTCGCCGCTGTATTCCGGCAGGATCGTGGGCCGGGGCCCGCGCTACTGCCCTTCCATAGAAGACAAGGTGGTGCGCTTCCCCGAACGTCTTCGCCACCAGGTGTTCGTGGAGCCGGAAGGCCTGGACACGGACGAGGTCTACTTCAACGGCGTATCCTCCTCCCTGCCGGAGGACGTGCAGGAGAAGTTTCTCCGAACGCTTCCGGGCCTGGAGCACCTGGAGATCGCCCGGCCGGGGTACGCGGTGGAGTACGACTACCTGGACCCGACCCAACTCCTTCCCAGCCTCATGAGCAAGGCTGTAGAGGGCCTGTTCGTGGCCGGGCAGACCAACGGCACCTCCGGCTACGAGGAGGCAGCCGCGCAGGGGATCCTGGCCGGCATCAACGCGGGGCAGTACCTCCGCGGCCGGCCGCCGCTCGTGCTGTCCCGCGCCGAGGCGTACATCGGCGTGATGGTGGACGACCTCGTCACGCGCGGCACGGAAGACCCGTACCGCCTGTTCACCTCGCGCGCCGAGTATCGGCTCTCGCTCCGGCACGACACGGCGGACGCGCGCCTGGTGCCGCGCGGCCGGGAGGTCGGCCTGCAGACCGCCGCGGCGGAGGAGAGACTGGCGCGCAAGCTGCGGGGCCTGGAGGAAGTGCGCCACCTGCTTCGCACGCGCCGGGTCACCACCGAGGACGGGGCCGCGCTCGCCGTCATCGCCCGTCACGTGGGCCAGAGCTTCGAGCAGGCGCTGCGTGATCCGCGCGTGCTCATCGGCCACCTCTCCGAGCGCGAGCCGGATCTTGCATCCCGGCCGGCGGAGTGGCGGGCGCTGGTGGAGACCGAGGTGAAGTACGCCGGTTACATCGAGCGGCAGGACGCGCTGGTGGGCCGGTTTCGCGGCCTGGAGGACCGACGGATCCCCGGGGATGTGAACTGGGACACGGTCCCGGGGCTCTCATCAGAAGCGCGGGAAAAGCTGCGCCGGATCCGTCCCGTGTCCGTGGGGCAGGCCTCCCGGGTGCCCGGCGTTCGTCCGCCGGATATCGCGGTGCTGCTGGTGCACATGGGGAGGAAGCGGTGAACGCTTCCGACGCGCTGCGCGCCGGGCTGCGGGAGCTCGAGGTTCCGGACCCGGACCGGGCCCAGCGGCTCCTGGAGCTTTTCCTGGACGAGCTGGAACGCTGGAACCCGCGCTTCGGCCTCGTGAAGGCCGCGGATCGGCACGAGCTTGTGACCCGGCACGTGCTGGATTCCCTTGCCGCCTGGCGCGAGGTCTCCGCGGCGGCTCCGGCGGACAGCGGCTCGGTGCTGGACGTTGGATCCGGCGCCGGGTTCCCCGGTGTGCCGCTTGCCGTTGCGCTGCCAGGCCTCTCCTTCACGCTGCTGGAACGGATGAGCCGCCGGGCCGCCTTCCTCAAGACCTGTGGCGTGCTGCTGAACCTGCCGCGCCTGCGTGTGCTGTGCGGCGAGCTTTCCGGCATCGACGGGGACTACGACGTGGTGACCTTCCGCGCGGTGGCGCCGGTGGACAGGTTCCTGCGGGACGCGGCCCGCAGCCGGATACGGTGGCGGACCGTGGTGGCATATAAAGGAAGGGAAGATCGTGCGCAGCAGGAGATTGAGGAGGCGCGCCGCGTGGCCGGGGAGTCCCTCCACCTGCGCTGTGTCCGGATTCGGTCCCCGGGACGCGAAGAGGAGCGATGCCTCATCGTTGCCTCTGTCCGGGCCGAGGACAGCCGGAATGTTGACAAACCGGGGGGGGCAGGTTAGGCTTTTTGCAAGGGAGAGCCTGCGTGAGCGATTCGACGATCGGCATCAAGGTCGCTGACGGGTCCTACTACCCCGTGATCGACGTCGACTTTCGGGGCACGAAAAAGCTCGTCCTCACTACGGCCAAGGACAACCAGGACAAGGTCCGCGTGGACCTGTATCGCGGCAGCGGCTCTTCGCTGGCGCAGGCCCGCTATATCGACACGCTCCTCATAGAGAACATTCCCCCGGCCGGCCAGGGAGAGCCGGAGATCGAGCTGCTCATCGGCATCGATGAAGACGGCCAGCTCATGGCGGAAGCGTTTGACCAGTCCACCGGGGAGCGCCAGAGGTTCGACACGAGCATCACGAGCCTTCCCGAACCCACGGGAGAACCTGACTTCGAGCTGGAGGAAGAGCCGGGGGCCGTGGTGTCGGAAGGTGCTGGCGAGGAGTTGGGCCTGGAAGAGCCTGCGCTCACCGGGGAGGACTACCCCGTGGGAGAGCAGGACCGGCGGGAAGAGGCCCTCCATCGCCGCGGGCCGAATATCATCCTCCTGGTGCTGTTCGTCGTGCTGGGGATCGCGCTCGTGGGCGCCATCGCCTACTTCGTCTACCGCGCCATCTCCGGGCCCTCGGTCCCGCCGCTGCCCTCGTCCGCCGCGGCATCCACCGCGCAGCCGGCCGTCCCGGCACCTGCCCCGACGCCCGCACCAGCGGTTGCCCCGGCTCCGGCCCCGGCGCCTGCGGCGGCTCCCGCGCCGGCTCCCAAGTTCGTGACCTACCGCATCAAGC
>DASRZR010000318.1:0-8566 GCA_035686185.1 Spirochaetia bacterium
CGTTCTATCGCCAGTGGAAGACACGAACGGAGAACGTGATCATCCAGAAGTACGACTCGTTCCATGGGACACTGCCCGACCGGACGGTGGCGGACCTCTCGCCGCTGAAGCGCTTCCCCTGCTGGCATCTGAAGCGTGACATGGCCATCCTCCTGGACGGCTCGGTACCCCTGTGCCGGGAGGACGTGCACACCAGCGTCCGCCTGGGGAACGCGTTCCACGATGAGCTGGCGGTGATCTGGGACTCGGCGCGGGAGATTCATCGTTCGCACCTGTCGGGGACATACCCCGGGATATGCGCTGCCTGCGATGAGTACTACACCTTCAACTTCTGAGCCGCCGCGACTTTCCTACACGGTGCTCGGGGGACCCCGCTGGGACCGCGTGCGCCGACACCCCTTTGCGCTCACCCTCGTCGTGCTGGGCAGGGGTGACAGGCTGTTCAAGAACGACCTCATCGCGGACCTCCTGGCGCGCCAGCTCGGCGAGCTTCTCTGGGTGGAGACCGCGGAGGGCTCCGCGGACGTGGAGCCGCTGTCACGGGAGTTCCCTCAAGTGCGGTTCCTCCTTGTCACCGGATCCCGCACGCCCGGAGATCGCGTGAACATCGGCATCGAGGAGGCGCGCGCGCCGCTTGTCATGGTGATGTGGAGCGATACGCGGCTGGCCGACTTCCCCGCCGGGGAGGTCAGCGCCATCGAGAAGTCCGGCGTCCTGTGTACGGTACCCGTGGCCCTCACAGGCAAGGGTGAGACGGTGCCGTCCTGGCAGGCACCGCTGTGGAAAAGCCGGAGGTTCTCACCCGCCTACCACCTTCCCCGCACGGAGGGGCAGCGCGTGCTCTACCCCTTCGACTATTGCGGCCTTTACCATCGCCTGAAGTTCTCGCAGACCGGCGGGTTCGACCCGTCGGTGCCGAACTCGTACTGGCAGAAGCTGGATTTCGGCCTTCGGAGCTTCCTCTGGGGCGAGCGGCTGGCCGGCACGCTGAAGATCGGGGTGACGTATACGGGCTCGCTGCCGCAGCAGGACACGACCCCGGACGCGGGCTACAAGAAGGTCTGGCTGAAGAACCTTGCGGTGCGGACCCGCCGCGAGATGGGCGTCTTGCCGGCGTGGCGGCTCCTGGACTACATGACGCACTCCGACACCGGTCCTCTCGTCTCCGTGAAAGAGTTCCGCGTGGCCAGGGCGTGGGTCCACCGCCATCGCTTCCGTTTTCGTCGCGATCCCCGGGAGCTGACGGACGCCTGGGAGCGGACCTGAGGGTGCGCACCGGGATATTCGTCCAGGTTCGCCTGGGCTCTACGCGATTGCCGGGAAAGGCCCTGCTCGCCCTTCCCGGCGGGAACGTGATCCAGCACGTCATGAGAGCCTTGAAGCCGGTGGGGGCCGACGTCTACGCGCTCCTCACGGATGCGGCAAGCCTGCTGGCGCTGAAAGAGGTGGCGGAGCCGGAAGGATACGCCGTGCTGGAAGGTCCGGAGGAGGACGTGCTCGCCCGGTACGGCGCGGCCATACGCCGGTTCAGCGTGAACGAGGTCGTGCGAGCCACGGGAGACAATCCGCTCACGTCGGCACGACTGGCACGGGACATCATTGCGGCTCATCGCGCGCAGGGCAGTGACCTCAGCCATTACCTGGGAGTGCCGTGGGGCAGCGGAGTTGAGGTGGTGACCGCGGAGGCTCTCCTGAAAGCCGAGAGAGACGCCCGTGCCGCCGACGAGAGGGAGCACATCACGACGTACCTCTACCGGCACCCCGAGCGCTTCCGTGTCCTGGAGCCGTCCGCGCCCGCCTACGCCGACGCAAAAGACTGCCGCGTCACGGTGGACACGCCGAGTGACCTCGAGGAGGTGCGGCGGATCTTTGCGGCGCTGTACGACGGGCAACCCATCGAGATCGATCGAGTGATCGATTGGCTCAGGAAGAACCCCGCGCCGGCCGGTGCGGGACGCCCGGGGCCGAGCCATGGCTGAACAAGCGAGATCGTACCTCCTGGTTCCCGCCGGGGGGGCCGGAAACGGCATCGGACACCTGAGGAGATCCATCGAGCTGGCCCGCCGGCTCCGTGGCCGCGTAAGCTTTCTCACAACCCACCTCGATGCGGGGGCCCAGCGGCTGCTGAAAGAGACGCTTGCCCGGCAGCCGTCGGCTTCACGCCCGCGCCTGGTGAGCCGGTTGGCTTCCGGCACGGCGTGGGACCTCGTGGTGGTGGACGCGCGCAAGGTCGGGGCCGAGGAGCTTAGAACCTTCTCCCGGCACGGCCTGGTGGTGTGCGTGGACGAAGGCGGAGATTCGAGGGACATCGCCCCGTTCCTCGTGGACACCCCGCTGGGGCCTCGGGGCAGGCCGCCGGCCAACGTGAGCGGACCGCAGTATCTGTTCCTGCCGCCCCGAAAGAAGAAGGCGGCTCCGAAGGGCTTCCGCCGGGTCCTGGTGAGCATGGGAGGCGAGGATCGGGAGGCCCTGGGGCCCCGGCTCGTCAAGGCGATTGTTGACAGTGAGGTCTTTCGCCCGGAGGAGGTTACCGTCGTGCGCGGGCCGCTTTCGGCCGCAGGGCCCTGGCCGCCGGGTGTCTCCGTGGTCTCGGGCGGTGCGCTCAGCCGGATCCTGCCGCGCTACGACCTGCTCATCACGCACTTCGGGATGAGCGCCTTCGAGGCGCTTGCCACCGGCGTCCCCGTGATCCTGTTCAATCCATCGGTCTACCACGAGTCCCTGGGCAAAAGCGCAGGATTTCCGATGATCGGAGTAGGGACTCCGGACATGCAGGCACTTCGAAAACTGACAGAAAGCCCCTCCGCGCTGTACTCGCAGGTAGAAAGCTTCCGCCGCCAGGCCCGCGGAGCGGCCGGGCCGGGAATGGACAGACTTCTTTCTTCCCTGTCGCGCGTGGGTGACGGCTCCTGCCCCGTATGCGGGAAGGACGGCAACCCCGTGGTGGCCCGGTTTCCGGACCGGACGTACCGCCGCTGTCGCGCGTGCGGCTCTATCGGGCTGGAAAGCTTCGCGGAGCGCAAGCACTACGGGGCAGCCTACTTCTCCTCCGAGTACAAGGCCCAGTACGGCCGGACCTACCTGGAGGATTTCGAGTCCATCCGTGCCGCCTCACGGCCCCGCGCCGCCATCGTCCGCACGCTCCTGGGCGGCCGCGGCGGCACGGTGCTGGACGTCGGGTGCGCCTATGGACCGTTCCTGGCCGCGGCCTCGGACGTGGGCCTCCAGGGGTTCGGGCTGGACATCTCTGCGGCTGCGGCCGCGCATGTAAGGACAAGGCTCGGCATACCGGCGATCCACGGGGCGTTCGAGACAGTGCCCCGCAGCCGGCTTCCCCGGTCCATTTCCGCGGTGACGATGTGGTACGTGATCGAGCACTTTCCGCGCACGCTCGAGATCCTGGCCCGGGCTTCTTCCCTGCTCCCGCCCGGCGGCGTGATGGCTTTCTCCACGCCCAACGGAACGGGCGTGTCGGCTCGAAAAGACCTGAACGCGTTTCTCCACGCCAGCCCCGCGGACCACTTCAGCGTCCTTTCTCCCCGTGGCCTGCGACGGATCCTGGCCGCCCACGGGCTGCACCTCCGAAAGGTCCGTGTCACCGGGCACCACCCGGAGCGCTTTCCCGGCGCTGCCGGTGCCGCGGCACGCCGCTGGCCGTTGGCGATGCGCGTACTGCGGGCCGCGAGCGTGGCGCTGCGCCTGGGTGACACGTTCGAAGCCTATGCCGTGAAGGGTGGCGCATGACCTCCGTGCTCATCCTTGGCGCCGGCGTGATGCAGGAGCCGGCAATCAGGATCGCGTCCCGAAAGGGATGGCGGGTGGCCCTCGCGGACGGCAACCCCCAGGCCACCGCGCGAGCACTGGCGGATCAGTTCGAGTGCGTGGACCTGAAGGACCGTGACGGGCTGCTGGACCTGGCCCGCCGGGTGCGGGCCTCCTCCGGACTGGACGGAGTGTTCACCGCCGGCACTGACTTCTCCTCGTCCGTGGCGTGGGTGGCGGAGCATCTCGGCCTTCCCGGCATCTCCTTCGCCACGGCCATGAAGGCGACCGACAAGTGCCTCATGCGCCAGGCCTTCGCGTCTGCCGGCGTTCCCAGCCCGCTGTCGGTCTGCTGGGACGGCTCCGGCGAGCCGGCGCCTCTCCCGTCGATGTCCTTCCCGCTCGTCGTGAAGCCCGTGGACAACATGGGGGCGAGGGGAGTGCGGCGCGTGGATGAGCCGGGCTCGCTTCGCGCCGCGTGCCGCGAGGCCCTGGCGCTGTCCCGCTCCTCCCGAGTGATCGTCGAGGAGTACATGGAGGGACCCGAGCTGAGCCTGGACGCCGTCGTTTACAAGGGGAAGGTGACGGTGTGCGGCGTGGCGGACCGTCTCATACGGTTCCCACCCCATTTCGTGGAAATGGGCCACACGATGCCCACGGCGCTCCCCCCGGAGACCGTGCGGGCCATCGAGGCCGTGTTCGAGGCCGGGATCCATGCCATCGGCATCGACAATGGAGCCGCAAAGGGAGACATCAAGCTCACCCCGCAGGGGCCGATGGTGGGTGAGATAGCCGCACGGCTGTCCGGCGGGTACATGTCCGGCTGGACGTTCCCGCTGGCATCCGGGGTAGAGGTGACGGAAGCTGCGCTGAACGTTGCCGTGGGACTGCCTCCGGGGGACTTGTCCCCGCGGTGGCGGAAGGTGTGCGCGGAGCGCGCCCTCATCTCCATCCCGGGTGTGGCCCGGGAGGTGGGCGGCATGTCGGAAGCCGCCGCATCTGACGGGGTCACGAACGTGTTCATGCGCGTTGCCCCGGGGGACCGTGTCGTGTTCCCGACGAACAACGTGCAGAAATGCGCAAACGTGCTGGCGGTGGCCGCAGAGCGTGAGGAAGCTGCCCAGGCGGCCAGCCGCTCCCTGGCCCGGCTCCAGGTCCGGCTGCAACCGCTGGAGGATTCCACGGAGGCATGGCTCGCGTCGGACGACGGCCACCCGTGTTTTGCTTCCATTCCCGCGGAGGTTGCCCGCCGGATTGATTCCCTGCCGAGGTGGGTCGGATCACCCTCCGCAGCGCGCCTCGACGTACCCGTGCCGATCCTGTCGGCGCCGGAAGCCGAGCAGTGTGGCGTGGCGGACTGGCACGGCTGGCCGCTTGGAGAATCGGTCCGGCTGGCGTGCCAGCGAGGCAACGCCGTCCTCGTCCGGGCAACGGACGCTCCGTCGTTCGCGCTGGGGCGCCTGTTCTGGAGATCCATCGTGCGCGGCGGCCACCAAGCGGGGGTGTACGTCCTGGACAGTCTTCGGGAGGCCCAGCGAACAGGCACGCTCGCGGCCTGGCTCGGCCATCCATGACTCGCCTGTTCTCCGTCGTCCTGGCAGCGCTCCTGCTGCTGGCGGCAATCTCCGCCGGCGGCCAGGACAAGAATCTCATCTCCGTTGCCGCGGACCTTGGAGCCACGCTGGAATGGGACCCGCTGCGGGATTCCGGGGTGATCTCTTTTGGCGATGACCGGATCTCGGTGGCCGTGGGCACGGGGAGCGCGCTCATCAACTATCGCCTCATGGTCCCGATCGACCCGCCGGTGCGCCGCGACGGCGGGGTGTGGCTCACGACTGCCGCGGTGACTGCCATCGGGGACGCGGTCAAGAAGGACCGGCTCGCACACGAGGGGGATCACCTGCGGGTGCAGTACGTGCTGCTTGACCCCGGGCACGGCGGCAAGGACTCCGGGGCCGTGGGCTCCGTCATGTCCGGCAAGAAGCAGGTCCCGCTCATGGAGAAGGACATCACGCTGCAGGTCGGTATGGACCTGGCGGCCCTGCTCAGGGCCGGGTTCCCGGACAAGGAGATCCTGCTCACGAGGACGGACGATACGTTTGTTTCCCTGGAAGACCGCGTCGTCATCGCCAACAAGCTGCTGGAAAAGACCCCGGACACCGTCCTGTACGTGTCGGTCCACGCGAACACGTCCCCGTTCAACCGCACCGCGTCCGGCTACGAGGTGTGGTGCCTGCCTCCCTCCTACGAGAGGACGCTCGTGGACGAGAAAACGGCCGGCAAGGACAACGCGGACATCCTCCCCATCCTGAACAGCATGCGGGAGGAGGACGTGTACCTGGAGAGCACGATGCTGGCTCAGAACATCCTGGCGGGCCTGGACGCCGCCATCGGTCAGAAGGGCAGCAACCGCGGGCTGAAGCAGAACGACTGGTACGTGGTGCGCAACGCCCGCATGCCGGCGGTGCTGGCGGAGGTGGGCTTTGTCAGCAACCCCGACGAGGCCGCCCACCTGGCAGACCCCGCGTACTTGAACGACGTGGCGCGCGGCATGTACAATGGCATCGTTACCTTCATCCAGGGATTCGAACGAAGCAGGACCGATAGTGCTCGATAGATTCGATTTCATTCTGCGCATGCGCCTGAGGGGCCCCGCGGCGGGCGTGGGGATTGCTTTTGCCGCGGTGCTCGTGGTGGCGCTGGGCTTGTTCTTCCTGTTCGGCAACTCCCGCGTGCCGCGCATCCTGTACTTCCCCGCGGCGGGCGGGTCCCGCACGCTGGCCGAGTTGCGGATGGTCCCCCGTCACGCGGGCCTGGAGGCGGGCGTGGCGGAGACGGCCGACAGCGTGCTGCTCGGGCCCACGCGGCCGGACGCGCAGCGGCTGTTTGCGCGCGGGGCAACGGTCACGGCCGTGATGCTGAGCGGTCACACCGTCTACGTTGATCTCACCCCGCAGGTGCTGGAGGACGACCCGGAGGTTCCGCTTTCGACCGAGGCCGCGCTGGACGTGCTCACGAGGTGCCTGCGGAAGAACTTTCCCCGGTTCACGCGGGTCGTGTACCTGATCGACGGGCAGGTTCCCCGGTTCGCGGAAAAGAAAAAGATTTGACAAAGCAACCCCCCTTGCTATAATTGACCGTGACCGGGTAGCTTCCAGTGAGCGAAAGGAGCAATGCATGAAAAGGCTGTTCATCTTGGCGGTCGTCGGGCTTCTTCTCGGCGGAACAGCGCTGTTTGCTGACGAATCCGTCCTGATCGATTTCACCAAACTCGGCGCCGACCAGACCGTGGGACAGAACAAGAACCCCACGGAAAACGGCGCGACGATGATCGACTACAGCACCGTGGCCGGGGCCTCGTTCTCTGACGCGGACAAGGCGCTGATGAAATCGTCCCTGGCGCTGAACAACTGGCAGGTGGTGCTTGCCTCCTCGGCGCGGTCCATCGCCAACCAGAGCGTCACCATGACCAAGGAAGCGGTGACCAACGCTAACGCCAAGCAGTTCAACGGCGAGGACATGGCCAACAAGAAGATCCTGGGTGTGCGGATCCACTTCCCCACCGAGCCGTTCAACTCCTGGGCCATCATCGAGCCGCCGTTCGACATTCCGGCCTACGCTGACAAGGACAGCCTGCAGAACGGGAAGCTCGTCGTGGCGGACGCTGACAAGGGCAAGGGTGAGAAGTTCAACGGCTACGGCGTCGTGAAGAACGTTGGAGTGCTGAAGAGCCTCTCCATCACCGTGTACGGGTCCAACTTCCCCAACGGCCTTGGCGTCGTGCTGGAAGACCAGGACGGCAACCAGCAGACCGTGTTCATGGACTACCTGGAGTTCGACGGCTGGCGGACCCTTACCTGGAACAACCCCAACTACGTGAGCGACGTGAGAAACCGCGAGCTGCGGAAGTTCCCGCTGTATCCGAAGGGAGAGCCGTTCCTCAAGCTCATCGGGATCATCGTCTACCGGGACGCTGCCCAGGAGGGCGGTGACTTCGTGACCTACATCAAGGACATGAAGGTCACCTACGACAAGGCCATCCTCGACACGACGCGGGACATCAACGACGAGTCGATCTGGGGCATCCTGCAGCAGCGCGCGGAAGCCCGCCGCCTGGCGGAGCTCAAGAGACTTGGAAACGTCCAGGTCCTCCGCTTCATCGAGCAGCAGAAGATGGACCAGACGCCCGCCGCTCCGGCCCAGTAAACAACAGCCTGATCTGCAATCAAAGAAGGGCTCCCTCGGGAGCCCTTCTTTTTTGGCTGACCAGAGTGCCGCCAGCCTCTACTCGGCCAGCGGTGCGGCACATCCGTGCAGGACAGCCGTACGGCACAGCCGTGCAGGAGGGCGCGGACGCTCTACAGGAACCGGGAGACGAGCGGGTTGGAGTCGAGGTTGAGCTTGACCCCGGCGTAGGAGCGGAACAGGAAGTCGGAGTCACCGCCGCTCAGGCTGCCCAGGCCGAAGGAGTACAGGTTGCCTTCCAGCCCGGCGGTGAGCACCAGCGGACCCGTCAGGGTGAGCTCGAACTGGGTGCCAAGGATCACGGAGTCCAGCGTCGCGGTGGTGGTCGAACCAGAGTCATAGCTGCGGGACAGGTCCTGGAAGGCCAGCCAGAGGCGCACGCGGTAGGGCACGTTCTTCTTGAAGATCTCCGTGGAGAACGTATACGCCGTGAGCGCGTCCGTGACGACCTCGGAGGAGGTCTTCTGCTGGAAGGAGCGCGAGCTGGCCTGCAGCGTGCAGATCGCATTCGGCACGTAGAAGCCGAAGGTCAGCTCCGTGAGCTCCTGGCTGTAGTCCC
>DASRZR010000319.1:0-4295 GCA_035686185.1 Spirochaetia bacterium
GCCTTGCCCTCATGACGTTCAACGTGTTCCCCAGCCCTCACAAGGCAGCCACGGAGGTTCACCGGGTCCTCAAGAAGGACGGCGCTGTTTTCGGAACGGTATTTGTCCGCCAGCCTCCGGAAGAGGTGTTCAACGAGAAGCCCATCGAGCCGGACCTTGTGCGGGAGATCCTGTCCGTCTTCGACCCGGCCCTCTGGGAGCTCACCTTTGAATACCAGGGTGGGATCCTTTTCTTTCACGTACGGAAAAACGTAAAGTAGCCAGCCAGGTCCACTTAGCGGGTCACGGTCACCTTGTTGAGGCCTCGAGGCACGTCCGGGTTGATGCCCCGGGCTTGGGAGAGCCGCAACGCGAAGAGCTGCCCTGGCAGCACGGCAAGTACGGGTGAGAGCCACTCCGGAGCGCCCTCGGCAAACGGCAGGGCCGTCTCCGCAAGGTCCAGGATGGTCGGCGAATCGCTGATGGCAACAAGCCGGGCCTTTCGGCCTGCCAGCACCTTCGCGAACCCGGCAAGCTCGTCGTGCAGGACTCCGCGCCCCGCCACGAGCACGGCCGGAAAGCCCGGCTCGATCATCGCCATGGGCCCGTGCTGGAAATCGGCTGAAGAGTAGGGCTCCGCGGTGACGTAGGTGAGCTCCTTCATCTTCAGGGCGATCTCCATGGCAATCCCGTAGGAGAATCCGCGGCTGATCACCACGCAGCGGCTGATGTCCCGGAATGCCGGGGCGCTCTCCCGCGCGGCCTTTCCCGCTCCCTCCAGCGTGGCAGCGGCCTGCTCCGGCAGGCGCGAAAGCGCCGCGGCCCTCTCCGTGCTCCCCTCCCATGCCACCGAGAGGCCGGCCAGGAGGGCAAGGGAAGAGCTGAACGTCTTTGTGGCGGCCACCGCCGTCTCGGGGCCGGTCTCCAGCTTCAACACGTGCTGCGACTCGTGCGCGAGGGGAGAGCGGTCGTCACGGGTGATGGCGGCGCAAAGCGCGCCCTGGCGCCGGGCCTCCGCCATGACCTCCACGATATCCTGGGACTGCCCTGACTGGGAGATTCCCAGCACAAAGACGTCCTTGAGGCGCGGCGGAGCATGGTGGAACGTGTACAGGGACGGCGTGGCCATCGCCACCGGGACACGGTTGAAAGCCTGGAACACGTACTTGGCGTACACCCCGGCATTGTCCGAGCTGCCGCGGGCTGCGATCATGACCGTGGAGATGGTGCGGCCGCGGATCTCTTTCCCGAGGGCCTCCAGGGCGGGTGTGGCACCCTTCAGCGTCCGTTCCAGAGCTTCGGGCTGCTCGGAAATCTCCCGGTCCGTGGTCGTCAGGGGGGGCTGCATGCCGGGCATAGTGACGGTTCTCCCGGAGGTTGTCAATTCGAGGCACTCTTTCTATAGTGGCCGCTCAGTGGAAAGGCACAGATGAGTTATCGCGCCGTACTGTTCGACCTTGACGGGACCCTGCTGGACACCCTGGAAGACCTCGGTGACTCGATGAACGCCGTCCTCGCTGCCCGCGGGTTCCCCGTGCATCCCATTTCCTCCTACACAGGCTTCGTGGGAGATGGTGTGGAGAACCTCGTGCGCCGTGCACTGCCGGCCGGGCATGACGCGGCCGTAGTAGCCGAGCTGCTGCCGCTGATGAGGAAGGAATACGGGACCCGCTGGAAGGCCAAGACCCGCCCATATCCCGGCATCCCGGAGCTCCTGCGGGCCCTCTCGGAGCGCGGCCTGCGGCTTTCGGTGCTGTCCAACAAGCCGCACCCCGCCACCGTGGAGGTGGTGGACCACTTCTTTGCGGCAGGGACATTCGACCTCGTGCTGGGCGCCCGGCCCGGCGTTCCCATCAAGCCGGATGCGGGTGCCGCGCTGGAAGTCAGCCGCAAGCTCGCCGTGAGCCCTGAGGAGTTTCTGTACCTCGGAGATACGAACACGGACATGAGGACGGCTACGGAAGCGGGGATGTTCCCCGTGGGAGCTGTGTGGGGCTTTCGGACCGCGGAGGAGCTCGCCGCTTCCGGGGCGCGAGCGCTGGTCACGCGCCCGGAAGAGCTTCTTTCCCTGCTATGACGGCAGGCTGACGATAACGTCTATCTCCACCTGCACCGCCCCGCCGGGAAGCACGGCGCCCACAGTGGTGCGGGCCGGAAACGGCGCGGTGAAGTACGTCGCGTATACCTCATTGAAGGCTGCGAAATTGGCCAGGTCCGCCAGGTAGGCATTCACCTTGACCACGTCCGCCATCGTGGCGCCGGCCGCTTCCACGATGGCCTTGACGTTTTTCAGGCACCGCTCGACCTGGGCACGGAACTCACCGGGGAGCGTGCCCGTGGCGGGGTCCTTGGGCGTCTGGCCGGCAACGAACAGGAGCCGGCCCGAGGTGACCACGCCCTGCGAGTAGGGCCCGATCGGCGCGGGGGCGCCGTCCGCCCGGATCTCCTTTTTCACTGAGGAGCGCCTACAGGTGCCGCTGCTGATCGATCAGCCTGGCCGTGTCCGTGGACGGGTCGAGCTGGTAGCCGGTGTCGAAGTCCGTCTTTGCCGCCGCCGCGTTGCCCAGCGCCCGCTGGCTGATCCCGGAGAGCAGCCAGGCCACCTGGGTGGCTTCTCCCGTGGGGTACGTCGTGGTGAACGGTCCGAGCAGCGTCAGCGCGTCGTTGTAGTTCTGGGTGTCCACGAGCACCTGCGCCCGGAGGATCACGTAGCGCGCGTACCACGTCGTGCCGGGGTCCGCGTTCACCTGGCCCAGGGCCCGGTAGGCCTTCGCGGTCTGCCCGGCGCCGTAGTAGGCAACGCCGAGGAGGTAGCCAAGCTCGGAGGTGTCGGTGTCCGGGCCGGCGTTCTTGATCGCATCGCTCAGCATGGCGGCCGCGTCCTGGTACTTTTTGGCGTCGATGAGTGACTGCGCCTGCGACCGGGTCTCATCGCCCTCGTCCACCCAGGTGACGTTGGCGCTGCCCTGCTCGGCCCCGCGCACGCCTCCCGCGGTGCTGGCCTTCGGTTTCTCGGTGACCAGCGTCTGGAGCTTCTGGGAAATGGAGCCGCCCACGCCCGCGCCCGCCGAGGAGGACGCCTTGGCGAGGCTGGCGATGGAGAACACGCCATCCTTCAGGAGCGTGATCTTCGTCTTGGCCCGGCTGAGCTCCAGGGAGCCCTGCTGGGAGATGCGGACGGTGGCATCCGCGGCTACCTGGTCACCGATGGAGACGGCCGACCAGCCCTTGGCGGTCTGCAGCTCGACGGTCCCGTCGAGGTAGCTGACGGTAAAGGCCTGGGCGAACGCCCCCGCGGCACCCACAATGGCAAGAGCAAGAACCAGGACCCATGTTCTGCGCATGTACATATAATATCACGAATCTTTGACTTCGACAGGTACGGAAGCCAGAGTTGCCGACCGGGGTCGGCTGCCGGCGGGTCGGGAAGCGGCGCGGCTAGTTGTCTATCGGGTAGCCGGGCTCGCGCGGAACGGCCCTCAGCGTGACGCGCTCCGACCTCCTCACCACCACGATGCTGGTGGGCCGTCCTATGCGCTCCTCGCTGAGCTGCCGGTGCAGGTCATCGATGGAGGAGATGGGCTGGCCTTCCATCTCCACCACGAGATCACGCTCCTGCAGCCCGCCGCGCTCGGCGGGGGAACCCGGCTCCACGGAGATCACCAGCACGCCGCTGTCTCCCTGGATGCCCAGGAGGTGGGCGGCGTGCGGCGGCACCTTCATGTTCTGCCCGGCGATTCCCAGCCAGCCGCGGCGGATGCGGCCGTCACGGATGAGCCGGGGCACCACGTACTGCGCCGTGTTGATCGGGGTGGCAAAGCACAGCCCCTGCGCGCCCAGGATGATTGCCGTGGCAACGCCGATTACCTCTCCGCGGCTGTCGATGAGCGGTCCCCCGGAGTTGCCCGGGTTCAGCGCGGCATCGGTCTGGATCACGTTGTCGATCAGCCGGCCGGAGTTAGAACGCAGCGAACGCCCAAGGGCGCTCACGACTCCGGCTGTTACTGTAAATTGAAAACCAAAGGGGTTGCCCACCGCCACCGCCAATTGCCCGACGCGTATCGAGTTGGAATCGCCCAGTTCGGCGGTTGCGAGGTTTGGCCGGTCTATCCGAATAACCGCCAGATCCGTATCCGGGTCGTCCCCAACAAGGCCCGCTCCGAAGCGTTGACCGTCGAATAGCGTAACGTCAATTTTCTCCGCCTGATGCACCACGTGGCTGTTGGTCAAGATGAAACCATCGGGAGTGAAAATAAATCCCGAGCCGCTGCCGCGCATTGGGTTGGGGCCGCGAAATCGAGGGTTTGGCGGATTGG
>DASRZR010000320.1:0-2986 GCA_035686185.1 Spirochaetia bacterium
CCCTCCCCGGGCAGGTTCGCCTGCCTGTTCCGGGACGTCACCGAGCAGCGACGGGAGGCGGAGGCCACTCGGCTCGACGCGGCCCGGCTGGAGAGCCTTCTCAGCCTGTCCGAGCGGCATTTCACCGACGTTCCCCAGATCCTGGACTATGCACTCTCCGAGGCGCTGCGGCTCACGGGGAGCCGCCACGGCTATCTCTACCATTTCGACGAGCAGCGCCACCAGTTCACGCTCACCGCGTGGTCCCGGGACGTCCTGCCGGAATGCCGGATGCCCGGCACGCGCGTCGTGACCGACCTGGAGCACGCGGGTATCTGGGCGGAAGTCGTGCGCACGCGCGCCCCCGTTCTCATCAACGATTTCGGGGAGCCGAACGCCCTGAAGAAGGGCTGCCCAGCCGGCCACGTGACGATCTCCAACTTCCTGTGCGTCCCGACCTTCAGCGGTGACTCCATTGTCGCCGTGGTCGGGGTGGCGAACAAGCCCGGACCCTTTGATGCGGCGGATGCCCGCGTGCTTCGGCTGCTCATGGAGCCTGTCTGGCGGGTCGTCGAGCGAACGCGCTCGGAGACCCGGCGCCGCGCTGACCAGGAACGGGTGGACTTCATCCTCGCGGCCACGGGGACGCGGATGAGCGTCATCGATGCCGCCTATGGCCTGCTGTACGTGAATGAGGGCACCCACGGCTCCCGTGAGGAAGGCAGGGGCTTCACCTGCTACTCCCGTTTCTTTGAGCGGGAGACTCCCTGCGAGGGTTGCCCGGCCCCGCGGGCGTTCGCCACCGGCCGGCAGACCGCCGGGGAGGTCGCGTCCCCGGATGGAAGCCGCTGGTTTCACGTCGTGGCCATTCCCCGCCAGGAAGCCGACCGCACCTGGCGCGTCTCCGAGATCAGCGTGGACATCACCCCGCGCAAGCGCGCGGAGACGGAGCGGGCCCAGCTGGAAGAGCAGCTGCGCCAGTCTCAGAAGATGGAATCCGTCGGCCTCCTGGCGGGCGGGATGGCGCACGACATCAACAACATGCTGTCACCGATTCTCGGCTACTCCGAGCTGCTCCTGGAACGCCTCCCGCCGGCCGAGGCTCCGGCGGACTGGGTTCGGCAGGTCATGCGGGCCGCCGAACAGGTGAAGCGGCTCACCCAGGCGCTGCTCGCCTTCGGCCGCCGGCAGGTCCTCCGTCTGGAGCCGCTGGACCCGAGCTCCCTCGTGCGCAGCTTCGAGAAGCTCATCTCCCATACAGTGCGGGGTGACATCGTCGTGCGGCTCACCACGCAGGGCACCGGCCGCGTCCTGGCCGACGCCGGTCAGCTCGAGCAGGTCCTGATGAACCTTGCCGTGAACGCGCAGGACGCGATGCCCCACGGCGGCGTGCTGAGGCTGGACGTGTCCGACGCGGAGCTGGACGCGGCGTACGCGGAGGGGCACCCGGGTGTGACACCGGGACCGTACGTGGCGATCACCGTGACGGATACCGGCGAGGGCATTCCCCCGGAGATCCGCGAACGCATCTTCGAGCCTTTCTTCACCACGAAGGCAAAGGGCCGGGGCACCGGCCTCGGCCTTTCCACCGTCCACGGCATCGTCTCCCAGCACAAGGGACATATCGCGGTCACCTCGGCCCCGGGCTCCGGCACGGCCTTCACGATCCTTCTCCCGAGAGTCACGCCGTCCGCCGTGGAGCGCCCGGCCGCGGCGGAGTCCCCGGTGCCGCGGGGCCGCGGGGAGGCGATCCTGGTGGTGGAGGACATGGAGAACGTCCGGGAGATCGCAAAGAGGATGCTGGACCGCCTGGGCTACCGGACGATCGGCGCGGCGAACGCCGCCGACGCCGAGAGGCTCTGCGCCGACCCTTCGGTTTCCTTCGACCTTCTCCTGACCGATGTGTTGATGCCGGGCCTCAACGGCCGGGAGCTCTACGAGAAGATGCGCGGCTCCCGACCGAAGCTTCGAGTGGTGTACATGTCCGGGTACGCGGAGAACATGATCGTCCACGACGGGGCACTGGAGAAAGGCATCGCCTACCTGCAGAAGCCTTTCACCACGGCCGAGCTGGCCCGCAGGATCCGTTCCGCCCTGGACGCCTGACCCGCGTCAGGCGGAACGCCGGCGCTCCAGGATCACGTCCACGGCTTCCCGAAACCCCCGGGCCGACTCGCCGTCGGTGATGAACCGTGGGAACACAGAGAGCCGGTCCAGGAACCGCCGGAGGTTCCCCACCGCCACCGACCACGGGAAGCCTTCGAACAGGGGCTCGTCGTTGGGAGAGTCGCCGATGAACAGGCTGGCCTCCCGTGTTTCTTCCCACCCCGGTCCTTCCTCTTCGGCGAAGCGGCGCACGCCGCTCATCTTGTCAAAGCTCCCCAGCCAGAAATTGACGTGGATGCTGGACACCTTGAACTGCACGCCCTCCGACTCCAGGATCCGGCAGATCTCCCTCACGCGGTCCGGCGGCAGCGCGGGTACGTCCTCGCAGTAGTCGATGGCCACGTCGCTGAGCCGAAACGCCTGGTCGGCGGCCAGCGCCGTACCGGGCACCTCCTTCAGGACGCGCCGGGCCACTTCGAGCAGGCGCGCGTGTCTCGCCGGATCTCCCAGCGCGGGATCGGCATACGCGCGTCTCATGAGACGCCGCGCGCGATCGTAGACGTAGGAGAGGGCCCCATTCTCTCCCACCACGCCGGCCACCGGCCACATGCGCGCAATGTGGTCGCACCAGCCGGCCGGTCTCCCCGTCACGGGGACCACCCGGATCCCCGCGTCGGCCAGGTCCCACAGCGCGGCAAACGAGGCGGCCGGGATGAGGCCGTCCGCGGTGAGAGTGTCATCGATGTCGGTGAAGAAGAACCGCAGGCGCTGGCACAGGCCGGTGGGAAGGCTTCGGACGGGAGCGGGTGCTGCCGGGGTGACCGGCGCGGGGCTCATGGGGCCGGCGTCAGCCGGCCTGCGCCGGCGAGCTGCCCGGCTCTTCCCTCGGCGGGATCCGGAT
>DASRZR010000321.1:0-3247 GCA_035686185.1 Spirochaetia bacterium
GCGCCCGCCCTTGTTCAGGAGCAGGTTCCTGCCGTCCGGGGAGACCCAGAACGAATCGAAGTTGGAGTCGAACTGGAACGGGATCTTCCCCACCACGGTGCCGATCTTCAGGAACCCCGTGTACAGCGCACGGGTGAACAGCTCGTTGGGATCTATGGCATAGACGATGCCGCCCGAGATGTAGTCCATGGTCCCCGCGCCTGCCCACCGGATGTTGGCCAGGGACCCCGGCCCGATGTTCCGCAGGTCCTCGGCGAGCACGCGGTTGTCCTGGAGCTGGGAGAGCGAGTAGTAGAACAGGTTGGAGGCCTTGGCGTACACGACGAACCCGGAATCCGGAGACCAGGAGGCCGGCAGCGCTTCCAGGGAGAGCTCCACGCGGCTGGAGATCACCGTCTGGGTCCCGGTGGCCACGTTGAGCAGGGTAAGGTCACCGTAAGCCGGCGAGCGGCTCTTCAGGTACAGCAGGTAGCGGCCGTCCGGCGAGGTCTGCATGGGCGCGATGGTCCCGGACTGCACCTGGCTTCCGGCCACGAACGAGGGGAACATGGCAAGCGGCGCGATGGCGTGGAAGTCCGCCTGTGAACGGAAGACGCCGAAGCGGTTCTGGATCTGCAGGACGTCCCGGTCCTGCAGGAGCTGGACGTCCTCGGGATAGAAGGTGAGCTGCCGCAGGCGTCGCGTCTTCGGGTCCGCCAGGAACAGGGTGTCGAACGACTTCGTGGCGCCTGCCTCTGCCGTGGCCTTGAAGAGGAGGCGGTCAGAAGAGGACAGGTCCAGGCCGGAGAAGCTCACCGAGCCCACGAAGTCATCCGAGCTCGCAACGGCGAGGCTGGCGGGCCGGGCGCCGGGCAGGTCCGGGGACCCGGAGTTGCCGGCGGTTGCTGCCCCGCCCTGCCCGGGCGCGGTACCTGCGCCCCCGGCAGGTTCCTGGCCGAAGGAAACCGCCGCGGCCAGGAGGAAACAAGCGAGGAGCAGTGTTTTCCTCAAGGTCGATACCTCTTCTTATCCTGCTACGTCATATCATCGGCACCAGCCTACCCGTTATTGAACCCCCCGGGGGCCGCGAAAGCCGTCCCGAACCCACGGTGACCGTCCCGTGATTGACCCCCTTCCCGGGCGGATGATAGATTGGCGCCATGAAAATCCTCGTCACGGGCGGCGCCGGGTTCATCGGCTCTCACGTCGTGGACGCCTACCGCGCGGCGGGTCACGGCGTGGTCGTCGTGGACGACCTGAGCAGCGGATCCGGGAAGTTCCTCCCCCGCGACGTCCCATTCTACCTCATGAACATCGGCAGCGCCGAGCTCCGCAAGGTCTTCGAGATGGAGAAGCCGGACGTGGTCTGCCACCATGCCGCCCAGGTGAGCGTGGTGGTTTCCACCCGCCAGCCGGTCCTGGACGCCCAGGTCAACGGCCTCGGGCTGCTCAACGTGCTGGAATGCAGCCGGGTTTCCGGCGTGAAGAAGTTCATCTTCATCTCCTCGGGGGGGGCGATCTACGGAGACGCCAGGGGCAGGAAGCTTGCGGAGGACCACCCGCCGACCCCCGAGTCCCCCTACGCCATCCACAAGCTGCTGGGCGAGCACTACCTGCGCTTCTACGGCGCGCAGCACGGCCTGCAGTGGACCGCGCTGCGGTACGCCAACGTCTATGGGCCCCGGCAGAACCCGCTGGGAGAGGCGGGCGTGGTGGCCATCTTCGTGGCCAAGGTGATGGCCGGGGAGGTCCCGGTGGTCAACGCCTACCCCGAGGAGCCGGACGGGATGGAACGGGACTACGTCTACGTGGAAGACTGCGCCCGGGCCAACGTCCTGGCGCTGGACAAGGGCGCGGGGCAGGCCATCAACATCGGCACGTCCCACCCGGTGCGCACGCGGGAGCTCCTGGCCGCCATCTGCCGCGTGGCCGGCAAGGAGCTCAAGTACACGCGGGCCGGCCCCCGGCCGGGGGACATCCGCTCGAGCTGCCTGGACAACTCCCGGGCCGCGAGCGTCCTGGGGTGGAAGCCGGCATTCACCCTGGACGAGGGCCTGGCGCGGACGTTCGCCTGGTTCAGCGGTTCCCATGCCTGACGCCAGCCGGTCCGACATCGGGATCCTCGCCTGCCCGGGCGGAGCGGAGTTCGCGCAGGCGGTGTACGAGCACCTGGAGGCCATCACCTCGGAAAAGATGGAGGAGCGGGTGCGCGCCATCGGCCGCATCTACGGGCTCCCACGCGACCAGACGCTCCGCGAGATCAACCTCGCCAAGGACGTGCAGCTCGCCTACGGCGGGGTGGACGAGCCCATAGACCAGCACCGTACCCGCAACGCCCTGGTGCCCGCCAAGTTCACGCGGTTTCCAAACGGGGAGGTGAAAACCGAGATCCTCACCTCCGTGCGGAACACGGACATCTACATCGTGCAGGACGTGGCCAATCGCTATCCCCTGCGCTTCCAGAAGCACGAGCCGGCGCAGATCCTGTCCGTGAACGACCACCTGTTCACGCTGCTCATGACGGTGGACGCGGCGCTCCAGGCGGGGGCGCTGCAGATCACGGTGATCCTCCCCACGTTCCCCTACTCCCGCCAGCACAAGAAGAAGGGCCGCGAGAGCCTGTCCGCGGCGCGCATCGGGCAGATCCTGGAGTACTTCGGCGTCACGCGCGTGATCACGCTGGACATCCATTCCAAGGAGATCGAGAACTGTTTCAACCACGTGCGGCTGGAGAACCTGCACGGCACCTACCAGATCCTGAAAATGCTCGCCACGGTGATCGACCTGAAAGACGAGCGCCTCATGGTGGTGGCCCCGGACACCGGCGCGGTGGAGCGCAGCAAGTTCTACGCCTCCACGCTCGGGCGTCCGCTGGGCATGCTGTACAAGGAGCGGGACTACTCCCGCGTGGCGCAGAGCGCCGAGCGCGGCAATATCACCGACATGAAGCTGCTGGGGTCGGTCAAGGACCGCGTGGTCTTCCTCAGTGACGACATGCTGGGCACCGGCGGCACGCTCATCAAGGCGCTGCGCGTCCTGCGGGACGCCGGCTCCGCGCAGAACATCTGCGCGGTGAGCCTCCCGTTCTTCACCACGCCGGAGTCGGTGGAGACCTTCCAGAAGGCGTACGAGGAAGGGCTGTTCACGAGGATCATCGGCACCAACGCCGTGTACCACGACCAGTCCCTGCTGGGCCGCGAGTGGTACCTGAGCGCGGACGTCACCAACCTGTTCGCGCGAACGGTGTACCGCCTGCACTACAACCGCA
>DASRZR010000322.1:0-2653 GCA_035686185.1 Spirochaetia bacterium
GTCGACTGTGGCCGCAACATATGGCAGCCCACCCATCATCGTCGCGAAGCCGACTATCTCGTAGCCGCTTGAAGCTTTGTAGAACTTCGTCCCCGTGCCGTCTGCCCCGGCAAAGTACACCAGTCCGTCACCAGGCACTCCGCCCAACCATACCCAAAGAAGTAACCCTTCGATGTATGGATGCCGACACCCCCAGTGCTGGTGCCGATGACGTAGCCCACGAGGTTTCCGTTTCCATCCATTAGCTTGATCGCCTTTTCGCCGGTTGAGTTCGGCCCCCCTGTCGCGTCAGGCATTTGACACGCTGCGAAGCCAAGGGCGATCAGTACGATAGCAGCGGACAAAGAGGTGCCGACTTTCATGGCTTGAACTCCTTCGCCTCGCCCACCCGCGAGGCGTTCTTGTTGGTGGAGTCGACCAAAATCATCTAAACACCCAAAAAGTCCACTGTCAAGATTATTCGGAGCGATGCTTCCACCCTGACATGCTGGCAGGCAACCTTAGGAGCCTCCGTTTCGGAGGCTCGGTCCGCCACGATGGGTCGAACCAACGGTTACAGCACCGTGTTCTCGGCCGTCGCTTGGAGGGAGAAGGCTTTCGGCCCTCACTCTTTTCACTGCTGTAAGAAAGAAGCGCGTCCAGCCCGACTCGAACGGGCGACCCACAGCTTAGAAGGCTGTTGCTCTATCCAACTGAGCTATGGACGCGTGGGGAATGAGCGGCCCCAGCCGCGGGAACGCGGGCGAACCGCATCCCGCCCGACACGATAGAGTACCGCGTGGACTTGATCAAGACGGACGTGATCACGACAGGTGCTTCGTCCGCAGCGCAACCTTGTTGATCTTCCCGACGCTGGTCTTGTCGATTGCGTCCACGAACTTCACCTTGACGAGGAATGCCTCGCGCGGGAGCACGCCGCTGTCCGCGTAGCTCTTCACGTGGGTGGCAAGCTCGCCGGACGTGGCACTCTGATCCTTCTTGAGCACCACGAGGGCCAGCGGGACTTCCCCCCAGTTCACGTCGGGCTGACCGATCACCGCGGACTCGGCCACTGCCGGGTGCGTGGACAGCGCGTCTTCCACGGAGAGGGAGGAGATCCACTCTCCTCCGACCTTGATGATGTCCTTCAGGCGGTCGGTGATCCGGATGGACCCGGCGGCGTTCCTGCTGGCAACGTCCTGCGTGTGGAGCCAGCCGCCCGCCCATAACCGCTGCGAATTGGTTTCGTCTTTCAGGTAGCCCTGGGAAAGCCACGGGGCACGGACCACGATCTCTCCCGCGGTGGAATCGTCCCGGGGCACCTCGGCCCCGTTCTCGTCCACCACTTTCACGTCCACCATTGCGAATGGAGAGCCGGTTCGGCACCTGAGATCCGCCTGTTCCTCCAGGCCCAGCTTCAGCTGCTCCGTGCTCAGCTGGCTGATGGTGAGTACGGGGCCGGTCTCGGACAGGCCGTACCCCACGGCCACATCGATCCCGCGCGTGAGCGCCGCGATGGCAACGCTCCGGGGCAGGGCCGCCCCGCCGATCAGTACCTTCCAATGCGACAGGTCCACGTTGGCGGCGGCGGGGCTGGACAGCAGCATGTTCAGGATGGTCGGCACGCAGTGGGAGAACGTGACCTTCTCCTGGACGAGCAGCTTGAGCAGCGTCTCGGGTATGTACTTGCCCGGGTAGACCTGCTTCACGCCCAGCATGGTCGCCACGTACGGGATGCCCCACGCGTGGACGTGGAACATCGGCGTGAGCGGCATGTACACATCTTCCCGGTGGAAGCGGCCCTGGGAGACCGCCGTCCCCAGCGAGGCGATGGTGCCCAGCGTGTGCAGGACCAGCTGTCGATGGCTGAAGTACACCCCCTTGGGCATCCCCGTGGTGCCGGTGGAGTAGAAGGTGGTGGCCCGCGTGTTCTCGTCAAGGTCGGGGAACTCCGCCATCGGGGTGGCGGCGGCCAGCAGGTACTCGTATTCGCCCTCGAACCTGGACGTCGGGAGGGTTCCGCTCTCGTCGATCAGGACGAGCTTGCTCACCGTGTCCATGCGGCCGTGGATCTGGTCCAGGATGGGGAGGAACTCCGAGTTGACGATGATGAGCTTGTCCTCCGCGTGGTTGATGGTATAGACCAGTTGCTCGGTGGACAGGCGGACGTTGATGGTGTGCAGTACCGCGCCGATCATCGGCACCGCGAAGAAGCATTCCAGGTAGCGGTGGCTGTCCCAGTCCATCACCGCCACGGTGTCCCCGGGCTTGATCCCCATGGACACCAGCGCGGAGGCGAGGCGGCGGATCCTGTCCAGGAGCTGACGGTAGGTGAGGCGGACGGCCCCGCGGTAGACGATCTCCTGGTCGGGATTGCTCGCCACCGGGGCGCGCAGGAGATTCTTGATCAGGAGGGGGTAGTCGTAGGCCGATTCGGTCCTGGCGATAAGGTGACTCATCGGTCGTGCCTCCTGGTCGTTGTGCGGAGCCCGGTCATCTCGTTCTTATTCGGGATGAGTGGATTCGAACCACCGCTCTCCTGCTCCCAAAGCAGGCGCCTTAGCCGCTAGGCTACATCCCGAGGCCCGGTATCCCGAGCCGAGGCCCGGCAGCCGGCCGCGGAGCGGACGGCGGGAGGGCAGTGCCTGGTACACCGTGCGAAGCCCGACAGGCG
>DASRZR010000323.1:0-5126 GCA_035686185.1 Spirochaetia bacterium
CCTCCGTGACGTTCTTGAAATCGGCAACATGCTGGAGCTGGCGCAGGCGGTGACCGCCGGCGCGCTGGCCCGCAGGGAGTCCCGCGGGTCTCACGCCCGGGTGGAGTACCCGGCGCGGGATGACGCGAACTTCCTGAGGCACACGCTGGCCTACCGGACGGATGGCCTTCCGAGGCTTTCCTACGTCCCCGTGGCCCGCACGAAGTGGGAGCCGATGGAAAGGAAGTATTGATGACATCCCGCAAACGGCTGACCGACCTGCGGGGCCCCCAGGCCCGCATCGGCCGGCTCCTGTCGTTCTCTTTCGAGGCGTACCTGCACATGCTCACCAACCGGATCATGGTGTTCCTGTCCCTGGCGTACGCCGCGTTCATCGTGGTCTACCTGCTGGTGCCCGGCCTGGGCCCGGCGCTGAAAGGGATCACCGCGGTGGTCTGGGTGTTGTGGACGCCGCAGTTCTTCGAGGCGATGAAGGCGCTCGTGCTGGTCCGGACCCGGGGCCTGGCCTTCGGCCACCTGAACGGCGAGTTCGCGCACCTGTACCGCAAGCGCTACGGAAAGCACCCCGGGCCCTGGCGCGCCGTTCCGTTCATCGGCCTGGCCGTGTGGGTGGCGGCATTCGTCATCATGCTCGCGAGGTGGACGCCATGAAGACCTCTCCCGTCATGATCTTCGAATACGCCGGCATGCTGGGCGTACCGGCGCTGCTCGTCGTCATCGCCATTCTCTCCCTTGCCGGGGTGACGGGCGCCCTGTGGACGGTGCTGCTCTCGCTGGTGGCCGCCGGCTGCGCGGTCTATGGCCTCATCTCCGTGCGGCAAGTGTATGGTCACGCGCGGCGGAAGCCGAAGGAGGAGTCGTGAGGCAGCAGCTCGGTAAGGACCAGAAGGCATTCGACCTCGTGGTCCGGAGGCTGGATCCGGCTACCCGCTCCTTTGTGGAGAAGACGTACAAGGTGGAGGCGGATCGTTTCACGGTTGTCCTGGACGTGCTGATCTCCGTCAAGGAGAGGCAGGACCACACGCTCACGATGCGCTACAGCTGCAACATGGGCATCTGCGGCTCCTGCGGCATGGTGATCAACGGCAAGCCGCGCCTTGCCTGCGAGACGAACGTGTTCTCCCTGGGCTCTTCCACCATCACCGTGGCCCCCATGGAAGCGCACCCGCTGGTGAAAGACCTCGTGACGGACTTCGACGAGTTCTTCTCCAAGCACAAGAGCGCTACCCCGTGGCTGGTGCGAAAGGACAAGGAAGAGCAGTTCCGGGCGGAGAAGGAATACCGCCAGACGCGCCGCCAGGTCGACTTCTTCCTGGACTTCGCTCACTGCATCAAGTGCGGCCTGTGCGTGGACGCCTGCCCGGTGAGCAACACGAACCCCCACTTCATCGGCCCGCAGGCGCTGGCGCAGGCCTACCGGTACAACAGCGACAGCCGTGATGAGGGGGAGAAGGACCGTCTTGACGCGCTGGACTCCATGGACGGAGTCTGGGGGTGCGAGTTCGCCGGCGCCTGTTCCACGGTATGTCCCAAGGGCGTGGACCCGGCGCTCACCATTCAGCAGATGAAGATGGACCTGCTGAGGCGCCGCCTCACCGGGCGGCTGAACGCGGACAAGCGCGCGAAGTAGGTCGGGCCGGCGCCACGGGCGCGGCGGGCCGGAAGGAGACGAGGAGCATGGCAGAAAGTCACCGGGTAGAGACGGACAGCATGGGCGATGTGAAGGTGCCCCAGGACGCGTACTGGGGAGCGCAGACCCAGCGCGCCGTGGACAACTTCTCCGTCTCACCGCTTCGGATCCCGGTGGCGCTGATCCGTGCCCTTGGCCAGGTGAAGCAGGCGGCCGCCCTGGTGAACGGCGCCCTTGGCTTGCTCGAGCCGAAGATCGCCCAGGCCATCGGGCAGGCCGCCGGCGAGGTGGCGGAAGGGAAGTGGGACGCCCACTTCCCCATCGACGTGTTCCAGACCGGCTCCGGGACCTCCTGGAACATGAACGCCAACGAGGTGATTGCCAACCGGGCCAACGAGCTGCTGGGCGCTCCCCGCGGCTCCAAGAAGCCGGTGCATCCCAACGACCACGTGAACCGGGGGCAGTCGTCAAATGACGTGATACCCACGGTAATCAGCCTTTCCAACCGCGTGCGCCTGGACCGCCTGGTGGAGTCACTCGGGGTCCTGCACCGGAGCCTGTCCCGCAAGGCCACGGAGCTCGCCGGCGCCCTGAAGATCGGCCGCACCCATCTTCAGGATGCCGTCCCCATGACGCTGGGGCAGGAGCTGTCCGGCTATGCCCGCCAGGTGGAGAAGGCTCGCGGCCTGGTGATGCGATGCGCCGCGGGGCTGGAGGAGCTGGCCATCGGGGGCACGGCGCTGGGAACCGGCATCAACACGCACCCCGAGTTTGCGCGCCGCGTTACCGAGGCCCTGGCCCAGGCCACGCGGATCCCGTTCCGGGAAGCCACCAACAAGTTCGAGGCCATCGCGGCGCGTGACTCCCAGGTGGAGCTGATGGGCGCGCTGAACTCTACCGCCGTGGCGCTGATGAAGATATCCAACGACCTGCGCCTGCTGGCCAGCGGCCCGCGGACCGGGCTGGCGGAGATCGTGCTCCCGTCCCTGCAGCCGGGCAGCTCCATCATGCCGGGCAAGGTGAATCCCGTAATCCTGGAAATGACCATCCAGGTGGCGGCGCGCGTGATGGGTTCCGCCCTGACCGTGAGCATCGCGGGACAGAACGGGCCGCTGGAGCTGAACATGATGCTCCCGCTCATCGCCTGGGAGACGCTCGGTTCCCTGGAGCTGCTGTCCCGCACCTGCGAGGCGCTGGCGGTACGCTGCGTGGACGGCATCCAGGCGGACGAGGCCCGAAGCCGGGAGTGGATAGAGCGCAGCCTCGCGCTTGTCACGCCGCTGGCGCTGAAGATCGGCTATGACCGCGCGGCGAAGCTCGCGCAGAAGGCCCTGAAGGAGAACCGGACCGTCCGGGAGGTCGTGATCGCGGAGGGCGTGCTGACCGCGGAGGAAGCCGACAGGGTTCTGGACCCGTCCACGATGCTCGGTCCGTCAGTGGAAGGGTAGCTACCGCTTGCCGTACTGGATCAGGTCCCACTTGTTGCCGCAGACATCCGTGAACACGGCCACTTTCCCATAGGGCTCGCGGCGCGGCTCCTCGGTGAACGCCACTCCCGCGGCCTTCATTGCGGAATGGTCGCGGTCGAAGTCGTCTGTTTCAAGGAACAGGAAGACCCTGCCGCCCGTCTGGTTGCCCACGGCCCGCGCCTGCTCCGGCGAGGCCGCCCGGGCCAGGAGCAGCGTCATCCCTTGCCGGCCCGCCGGCCCGACGACGACCCAGCGCTTGCCGTTGCCCTGGTCGGTGTCCTCGATCAGCTCGAAACCGAGACAGCGGGTGAACCACTGGATAGCCTCGTCGTAGTCCCGGACCACGAGACTGACGTGGGCTATGCGCCGGTCCACGGCTCCCCCGTCTTTGCCGCGGCCTCTGATCGGTCAACCGCATCGAAGGCAGCGGAGACGATGCTTTCCACGTCGATGGCCATGCACCGGTAGAGGTCCTGCCGGGAGCCCGACTGCCCGAAGTGACAGACACCCAGCGGAGTTGTAGGCTGCCCGAACACGCCGCCCACCCACGCCAGCGCGCTGGAGGCCCCGTCCTGCACGGTGATGACAGGCGCGTGCCGTTGGCCGGCGGGGATCAGTCCCGCCAGCACGTGCCAGCCGTCCCCACGGTGGGCCATCCAGTCCTCCCGCGCGCGCCGCGGGCTGGTGAGGTGGATCACGCGGGCGGCCACGCCTTCCCGGGAGAGGTATTCAGCGGCTTCCACCGCCTCCGGCACCATGGCGCCGCAGGTGACCAGGTGCACCAGGGGCGCGCCGTTCGCGGCGCCCGTCCCGCCGGCACCTCGGCCCGCGCCGGCCGCCGCCGTGTTGCCTGCCCGCGCCCTCTCATCGGCAGTGTCTCTCAGCACGTATCCGCCCGCCAGCGTGGCGCGCCGCAGCGCTTCTTCTCCGAGCCGTGCCAGGGCCGGGGCCATCAGCGCCTGGTCCACGGGCTTGGTGGAGAGCCGCAGGTAGCAGCTCCTGCCATGTTCCCGGTCCGCACACTGCCGAAGTCCTTCCAGCAGCGCCCACTCGACCTCCCGGGCAAAGCAGGGCTCGAAGTAGTCCAGCGCCGGCAGCTCCATGCCCAGCGCGGCGGTCACCGATGACTGGTGTGCCCCGCCCTCGGGGGAAAGGGACACGCCGCTGGGCGTGCCCGCGAAGATGAACCGGGAGCCGCTGTACAGCCCGAAGATCAGCGCGTCCAGGCCCCGGCAGACGAACGGGTCGTACAGGGTGCCCACGGGGAACAATATCTGACCATTCATCTCGTGAGACAGCCCGAGCTGGCCGAGCAGCGTGAACAGGTTCATCTCCGAGATGCCAAGCTCTATGTGGCGCCCCTTGCGGGAGTCGTTCCAGTTCACTACGCGCGGCCGTCCCGCCTCGTAGTCGGTGACGGGGGAGGAGGAGAACCGGCCCACCAGGTTGATCCAGGAGGCCAGTCCCGTGGATACGGAGACGTCGGGAGACGAGGTGACGATCCGCTCGCCAACACCCGGAAGGCCGGCCAGCCGCACGAGCGTCCTGCCCAGCGCCTCCTGCGTGGATGTCACGGACCGCGCGCTTTCGTCCGCCGGCAGCGCGACCGGGATGTCCGATGGCAGGACCGCTGGCGCCGCCTGGCGTCGCGGGGACGGGACCGTCACGCCGGGGCACACCAGGCCCAGCCGCTGGGCGGAGTCACGGCACCATCTGCCCTCCTCGCTCCCGGGGTCGAACGCGTCCCACGGGGAATCGGGCCGGATGCCAAGGTCCCGCGCCAGGCCTTCCATGCCGGCCGCGGAGACAAGGGCCGAGTGATTGAAGGGGTCCGCGGCGATTGGCAGGCGCCATCCTTTGATGGTGTAGGCAAAGATGACGCTCGGCCGGCGGGTCTCCCGTTCCGCGGCGCCCAGTGCGTCCAGGAGAGCGCCGAGGTCATGCCCTCCCAGGTCGGCGAGGAGCGCCGGCAGGCTCTCCGTGAGCTCCGCCTCGATGCAGCGCGCCACCTTGCCTCCGCCGGGGCC
>DASRZR010000324.1:0-10280 GCA_035686185.1 Spirochaetia bacterium
GATCGGGGCCTCGTAGCGGCGCTCCGTGCTGTTCTCCACCTTGAAGTACCCGTTCGTTACCAGGGAGAAGCACAGGACCTTCGCGAACTGCTGGACGTACTCGATGGTGTCCCGCGAGATGCGCTCTCGCTTCGCCCCGGTGTTCCACACGTGGATGTAGCCCACCACGTACTCGTTGTACTGCACCGGGCACCACAGCTCGGAGACGATGTCCTTCTTCGTCTTCTCGTACAGGATGTTTCCCAGCTTGCTCGTGATGACGTAGGCGGCCGAACCGGCTTCCTCTTCCAGCGCGATCAGCTCGCTCTTGGTGATGACGCGGTCGTCCGGGAACGGGTCCCGGGAAGGGAAGTCCTCCGAGGTGGCGGGAATCCACAGGGACTTGCCCAGGCGCACGATGGTCCGTTCCTCCCACAGGCGCGGCATGCGGTCTCTCAGCATGACGATCTTGTTGTCGGAGCACAGCGTTTCCGCCTTCGTGCGGAAGACCTTCACCACTTCCTGGATGCGCTTCGGGTCAAAGGTGACGTCCTCCACCGGCGGTTCCACGGCGCTGAACCGGTCCGACTTGGGGAAGTTCAGCTCCACCTTGGTGCCGTGCAGGCTGAAGGACACGTCGATGGACCCGTTCAGCGTGACGCGCTCGAACTTGCGCTGCAGGTTCTTGTAGACGCCGGGCGGCTGCTGGACCACGATGCGGTCCGGCCGGATGTCCAGCACCTTGGTGGCAAACGTGTGGTAGTTGTTCTTCAGGTAGAAGAAGACGCGCACCTCTTCCCCGGTGCCGATGCCCTCCAGCTTCCCCTCCAGGGGGGAGAGCTCCAGCCGGTCCTCCGTGATACCTGAGAAGCGGCACGCGAACTCCCGCCGGCTGCCGTGCACGTCGCAGGCCGCCTTGTCGTCCACGAGTGACTTGAACACGAACTCCTTCTCAATGCGTCCGACTTCCGTTCCCATGCTGCCTATTCCTCCAGGAGCCAGCGGTAGTCCAGAGGAAAGAACTTCTCCTTCGGCTTGTCCGTCTTTACCGAGAGCTGCGCCATGTTGATCTGGAGGTCCGACACCAGCCACTGCTCGCCGGACTTCGCCACGTAGATCTCTCCCTCCGCGGAGCTGTCATGGCCGAACAGCCGCACCGCGGCCGTCACCTCCCCGTCATCGCGTGTGCGGGGCCTTCCGACACGGAAGGACGTGGGCGTGTCACCCTTGTCCAGCCCGAAGCGCACGGCGTCCGCCACGGTGGCGCGCGTCTCCTCCGCCAGCAGGCTCTTGTCCACGGTGCCGGCCACCAGCCCGCCCAGGAACTTGTCCACGGTTTCCACGGCTTTCCCCTGGTCGGGAGCCCCGCCCCGCACATCGCCCAGGGGACCGATCTTGAAGTCCTCCGGCAGCATCGCCGTACCCCGACCGATCGCAAAGAGCAGGCCCGCGCTCGCAAACCCCTTCTGCGGTGAACCGGGCGCCGGGGGAGGGCCGCCCGCGGCCGCGGGGCCGAGGCCGGGAGCCCGAAGCCCCGGGGGGCGGCCAGGTGCAGCGGACCCGCCGGGAGGCGTCTCGGCCACGGCCGGCGGCACGCCGGCAGGGGAGCCGGGGCCCGGGCCTCCGGCCGCACCTGCGGGTGGCGCACCAGCGGGTGGCCCACCCGCGGCCAACGCTCCCGGCGGCGGGGGCAACTGCCCGCCAGGCAGGACCCCGCCGGGGCCTGCCGGGCCCGGTGGCTGTCCGGGTGGCTGACCCGGGGGCGGCGGCAGCGGCCGCATGGCGGCTCGTCGCTCCAGGGCATCGGGGAGCAGTGTCGGGGAGATGCTCTGAAGGAAAGGCGGTGGGCCTGAAGGAGGCCGGCCCTGGCAGGAAGTGACGAGCAGGGCAGCGATCGTCAGGCCGGCAGCCGTCAGCCGCGTGCTCACGGTACCTTGTACCACGCGGCCGAAGTTGGGTTCAAGGCGCCGCCGGAGGCGGCGCGGATGCGGACGCCCCGCCGGCCCCCGGTGTGACAGGCCCCGCGGCGCATGGTAGTCTACGGGTGAGTCACATGGACGAGCCCGACCGCATCCTGCGCCACCTGGAAAACGACTACACCGAGCCCATCCGCGATCCCGTGTGGAAGCACCTGTACCTCTCCCCCGGCCTGCTGAAGGTCGTTGCCACGGAGCAGTTCCAGAAGCTGGACCGGATCCGTCAGCTTGGCGTGGCCGCGCTCGTCTACCCCGGGGCCACCCACACGAGGCGCAGTCACAGCCTCGGCGTGTTTCACCTGGCGCGGCGCCTGGTGACGACGCTGGTCAGGAGAAACCGCGAAGTGCCCGTCACGCGGGACGGCGTGAAGGCGTTCCTGTGCGCCGCGCTCCTGCACGACGTCGGGCACTACCCGTTCGCCCATTCCCTGAAGGATCTGAACGTGGAAGCCCACGAGTCACTGGCGGCCCGGGAGATCCTTTCCGCGTTCGCGCCGGTGATCCGCACGCACGTGGGCGTTGAACCGGAAGCCGTGGCGGCGATCATCGACAAGGGCGTTCCCTACCGCGGGGACGTGAACGTCCGCTTCTTCTGGAAGCTGCTCTCCGGCGTCCTGGACCCCGACAAGCTGGACTACCTGAACCGGGACGCGTTCTTCTGCGGCGTCCCCTACGGCATCCAGGACGTCGACTTCATCCTGGAGGAGGTCTATCCCCACGCGGACAACGGCGTGGCCATCAGCCGCAAGGGCATCACGGCGCTGGAGAACATCCTGTTCTCCAAGTACCTCATGTACAAGACCGTGTACTGGCACAAGACCGTGCGGATTGCCACGGCGATGATCAAGAAGGCCATCGCCATGGCCCTGGATCAGGGCGCCATCCGGACCGCGGACCTCTACGGTCTCGATGACGAGCAGTTCTCCGCCCGTTTTTCCGCGGAGGCGTTTCCCGGGTTCACGCTCATCGATGACACGCGCCGCCGGTGCCTGCACAAGCAGGTGCTGCGGGTGCCGTTCTCGGAGTCTCTCCCCGGGCACTGCCGGCTGGAGCGCGTGAACGCGCGCCTGGCGCTGGAAGCGGAGCTTGCCTTAGAGGCCGGGAAACTCCTGGGCCGGCCCGTGCCCACGGAAGGGATCATCGTGGACGTGCCGGAGCGGCTCTCCTTTGACGCGGCAATCCCGGTCATCGACCCGGGAGCAGAGGAGGCGGAAGAACCGGACTCCTCGGACCTCGGCGCGCTGTTCTCCACGCTGGGGCGCGGCGACTTCCCCGGGTCTCTTCGGTCCATCTCGGTGAGCGCGCGCCGGGATCCCGATCTCCTGGATGCGCTGGGTCGCATGGACGTGGCGCGGCGGCTGCAATGACGGAACGACTCTCGCCGCAGGACCGGCAGGCGGTGGACCGGTTCTGCCGGCACGTGGGCCGGGGGATCAACCGGTTCGACATGATCGGTCCGGGGGACAAGGTGCTCATCGCGGTGTCCGGGGGAAAGGATTCCCTGGCGATGAGCCTGGCGCTGGCTGAGCGCCGCCGCTGGGTGCCGGTGAGCTACGAGCTGGAAGCGGTGCAGGTGGAGTGGCGCGAGTACCCGATGACGGACGAAGAGAAGGCCACCCTGGACCGGTTCTACCAGGACCTCGGCATACCGTTTCGGCGCATCCCGGCGCAGATCGCGCCACCGAGCTTCCAGCGGAAGTTCAGCTGCTACACCTGCGCCCGCAACCGCAAGCGCATCCTGTTCGACGAGGCGGCCCGGGTGGGGGCCACGAAGATCGCGCTGGGGCACCACATGGACGACGTGGCGCGCACCACGCTCATGAACCTCCTGTTCCACGGCGAGTTTGCCACCATGATGCCCGTGCAGCGCTTCTTCCAGGGCGCGGTCTGCATCATCCGGCCGATGTGCGAGGTGAGGGAATCATAGGTGGCGCGCCTCGCGCGGCGCCTCGGGCTGCCCGCGGTGCCCAGCCGGTGTCCGAACTCGGACTCCAACCAGAGGAAGCTCATGAAGGAGCTCCTGCGCCAGGCCTCCCACGTGAACCGGCACGCGGTCTCCAACCTGTACGGCGCGCCGTGGAAGATCAAGGAGGAGTACCTGCCGGGGGCGCTTCAGAGGACGCCTGGCGGAGGGCGTTCCCTGCCGTGACGCTTGCCATCATCAGCGACATCCACGCCAACAAGGAGGCGCTGGACGCGGTGCTCGCCCGCATCGATGAGGCGGGAATCTCCTCCGTTGCCTGCCTGGGGGACGTGGTCGGTTACGGGCCTGACCCGGATGCCTGTGTGGCCGCGGTGCGCGCGCGCACGGAGGACGTGATCCGCGGCAACCACGACAAGGCGGCGGCCGGGCTGATCGACCTTCAGTGGTTCAACCCGGTCGCGCGCTCGGCTGCGCTGTGGACGCGCTCCACCGTGCGCCCGGAGACGCTGGAGCAGATACGCCGGCTTCCCGAGGGACCGCGCGTGCTGTCGGCCGACGCCCGTGTTCTCCTGTGCCACGGCACGCCCCACGACGAGGATGCCTATCTCCTGGACGCGGGTTCCGTGCAGGAGAGCTTCCGGACGCTGGACAGCCGCTATCCCGGCGTTCGCTTCTGCCTGCTCGGGCACACGCACGTTCCCATCGTGGTGCGCCGTGCCGCCGGTGGCAGGCCGGAGGTCATCCGGGGAAGGGAAGAAGTCGGCCTGGAGCGCGGGGCAACCTACCTGATCAACCCGGGATCCGTCGGTCAGCCCAGGGATGGAATCGCTCTCGCCTCTTTTGGTATATTAGACACTGACAGCATGACCTACAGAAACGTTCGCCTGCGCTACGACGTTCGGGAAACCCGGCAAAAGATCCTGGATGCGGGGCTTCCTGCAAGCCTGGCCCACCGTCTCGGAGAGGGAAGGTAGCGGGCAGTGCGCCATCTTGACGGCGAAAAGAAGCGCCGGCAGTCCCACGGAGAGGAGAGGGGATGAAATCTCAGCTCATGGAGGAAAGGATCCGCCGTATCACGGTGCTCTTTTCCGAGCTCGGCTTCCGCGTGATCGAGGACGAGCGGTCTCACAACGCGTATTCGGCCACGTTCGAGGACGACGACGCGTTTCAGGCCGGCGTGCTGATCGAGCGGGGAAGCAGGTTCCTGGAGCTGGCATACGCCCTCACGTTCCCCCCGACCTACTCCCAGCTCATGAAGGGCAAGATGGAGGAGATGCTGAAGATCTGCTACGAGTTCGGCTGCTACGTGAGCCTGCAGCAGACCGCCACGGAGATCAGCTACTCCGTGTTCACCAAGATCTACTACTCGGGGTTGAACTACTACTCCCTGCGGGACAGCCTGCGGGACTTCCGCGAGTGCGTGGCAGCGCTCATGGACCTCCTGGAGATCGGCAAGGAAGCGCCGGAGACGCCGGTGTAGGAAGCGGCCCCGCCCGCGGGCGGCCCGGCCCTCAGTAGCTCTCCGACATCACCTCGGTATCCATCAGCACGCCTTCGCAGTTCTTCTCCACGAACTCCAGGGCCTTGTGCATCACCGCCTCCCCGAAGCTGCGGGAGTTGGACACGAGGGCCGCCCCCAGGTGCGCGAAGCGAAGCGAGTCCAGGTCTCCCACCTCCGCCACGGACATGTGGAACTTGTTGGCGAGCTTCTCCTTGAGAGACACGACGATGCGTCGCTTGTCCTTGATGGACTCCAGCGGGGGAAGCTCGATGCGGAACTGGAGCATGGACACGACCACGGCCGGTTCAGCCCTTGTTGGCGAGGTCCTGCAGGTCGTCGATCTTCAGGGCGGAGCCGGCGGGCGCGTCCGCTCCGCCCGCCCGGTCCTTCAGCGGGAGGTAGACCGTGTTGTACAGCGCGGCCAGCTCGAAGATGTCGTCGGTCTCCCGGCCGTTCGGGATCAGCACCTCGAGGTTGTAGTCGCTTTCCGCCATGCCTCGTTTCATCACGTGGATCGGGTCCGAGACCTGCATGGCAAACCGCGGCGCGTAGGCGAACAGGAACGCCAGCACGATGAGCACGACGGCCACGAAGAACACGAGCCCTTCCCGCGCCGTTGACATGCCCTGCGGCCGCTCGTCCGTGAACACTTCCACGCCCTGGTTGACGTAGTACCCGTAGTCACCGGGCAGGAACTTCGCTGCGTAGTAGTCTGACGAGTAGCGGGACCATACCACCGCGCCGCCGCGGGGCCGGACCACGAGCACCGTGGGGTCCATGGCCGCCACGGCTGCCGCGCGCAGGGCGAGACCCGGGGCATCGGGACCACCGGCGGAGATGACCGCGGCGCGCCGCGCCTGGCCGGCCTGGAACGGTCCTTCCACGCCGGGGATGACCCCGCCGGCCTCCAGCGCGGAGGCCACCAGCGTCCACAGCACGAGGATGGACACTGCAATGGTCGTGATGGTCGAAACATGGGCCTGCGCCATCGGCGAGCGCGCGTAGCGGATGCCTCGGAACAGCTTCACGACCCGCAGGAGTCGCAGGATCCGGGCGATGCGCACGGCCTTGATCACCTTCAGCACGTTCAGGAAGCTCCCCATGCCGGAGAGCAGGCCGGCGCCGGCCAGGAGCGCCAGCGCGTGCGGCAGGGAGTTCAGGAGCAGCAGCGGGATGGAGGCCAGGAAATCGATCCACCCGCGCTGCCTCAGGAAGTACGTGGCCCCTTCCCCGGCCATCAGCGCGAGGTACAGCCGCACGAGGAACTCGATCGTGAAGAAGATGTCGAACGCGAGGCCGGCCCAGATCAGGAAGGCGCGGGCGCCGACGCTCCAGTCCGCGAGGATGGCGTAGTCGTCCAGGAACGTGTGGACGAGCACCAGGAGGATGGCGATGACCACGACGGTCTCCAGCACATCGGCAGTCTTGCGCATGAGGCGGGCTCCCTCCTACCAGCGGTTCTCGGCAGCGATCGTGTACAGCTCGTCGAGCATGCCGCTGTCGAGTCCGCGGAACCTGGCATTCTTTCTCTGGACGTTGAACCAGCTCTTGTCCGGGGAGTCGGCGCCCCGGTCCACCGTCACGCCGGGCGCCAGGGCGCGGCCGCGCAGCGCGAGGATGGCCCCCAGCCGGGCGGTGGCCTCCACCGTGTCGCCCGGCAGGTAGCTCAGCGCCGCGCGGAGGCCCAGGGAGATGACCGGCGGAGGGAAGGAAGGTGCCTGCTTGGCGATCCCGGGCAGGACCTTGGACAGGTACTGCTCCTGCACCGGCGCGTAGCCGGCGTCGCGGTCCACCGCCGCACCGGGCGTCATGGACAGGTACGCCGCGGGTCGGACCAGGAGAACGAACCGAAGGAGGTCTGCCACCTCGTCCGGTTTCAGCGTGAGGCGCTGGACCCGGCTCAGCTCCACGTACAGGTATTTCTTCCTCTCAAAGACCTGCGGGATATACTTGTCGATGATGTCGGACCGGGTCACCGCCAGGGAACCGGCCAGCGCGCTTCGGGCAATCGGGTGCCGGGCCGCCTGGCGAATGAGACCGCGCAGGTCGTCCCTGGCCCGCGCGGGCACCGTGCGGCCCGCAGTGAGGCCCGGCAGGAATGACAGCTGCACGCGCGCCGTCACCAGGTCTGCGAGCTCCGTCTCCAGCATCCGGTCCGTGGCGCCGCGGATGGCGCGGGAGACCAGCCCTGCCGGCTCGCGCCAGCCCCGGCTGACGTCGAGGCCAAGGGAAGTGAATACCGGCACCAGGCTTGCGCCGCTCGTGCGCAGGACGTTCATTGCCTGCTCCTCCTTCTGGAGGGAGGGCAGGGAACGGAGGGCGGGGGTATCCAGGAGCCGTGTCGCGAACCTCGTCACGGCCTCAGTCGTGGTATCCACTGCTCTCATTTTCGGTCCCGGCAATCATTTACATGAACGGTGCTTCCGGCCATAATGCCGCTGACATGGCCAGACACCATGCCATCCCCGCCGTTGTGCTCGCAGCGCTGGCCACCCTTTTCGCCGGGACCCGGCTTGGCGCGGATTCGATCGTGCTGCCCACGCCGGAGGCGCCCACCACGATCTTCTCCAGCAAGCTTGGCTCGGTGGACGTGGATTTCAATCTCCTCGGCTCGTGGACGGCCGCGGCGTCTTTTGGAACCGGGCTCCTGTTCCTTCCCCACCAGTCTGTGCAGTTTCTGGACGCGTTTCCTTCCCTGGACCAGGGGTTCGTCTGGAGCCAGACGCCGGACATCACGGCGCAGCTTCTGATCCTGAAGCGCTTCTTCCTGAACGTATCCATCATCGGGAGCTTCGCCAACAACTTCTTCCAGATGGGCTACAAGGGCCAGCAGGGAGAGGCGCTGCAGTCCGTGATCATCGGCAACCAGGGGATCACGATACCCGCCAGCGCGCTCATGCAGATTCCCGACCAGCCCCAGGGCTCCCTGGGGGTGAGCTCGCAGATCGATGCCGCGGGCACGAGAAACGACCTCCTGCTGCGGTGGGACGCCACGCTGCCCAAGACCAAGACCTTCGTTGGCAGGAACGAGCTGGTGGAGCAGGAGACGGGGCTGGACGAGTACATCCGGGGGATGTATTTCTACCTGCCGGACACGGGGATAGACACCGGCACGCTGCAGGTGTTCATCGAGGACCCCAACGGGAGCTACGTGTCCAACGTTTCCACCCAGGACCCGCAGCCCCGGCGCTACCGGCTTGCCACCTACAACGACGTGGTCCTGGATTCCACCAACGGCCTTGTTTCGCTGAAGAATGCCGTGAAGGGCAAGGTGGTTGTCTTCTATAAGAAGAACGGCCTGGCAGTGGGGAACACCTCAGGCCAGTTCGTGGACTTCGACACGACCCTTGGCCGTCGCAAGCCCGAGGCCCCGGTGACGTTCACCTGGAACACGGACGACAACTTTGTTCCCAAGGTGTCGGGCAACCCCCAGAAGATGACTATCCGGCAGGTGACTATCCCGGCGGTCAGCGCCAGCCCGGCCCTGCTGCTGTGGCAGCCGGGGGACAACTCGCCGTTTGAGATCGAAAGCTCGTACGCGTTCTCGGCAACCCCACCCACGGACGTGTCCAAGATCTCTATCAAGCTCAACGCCAAGGACGCCACGCCGCTGCCGACCTCGGCGTTCATTTTCCAGTCGGATCCGCCGAACAAGCGCTTCTCCGTGCTGTGGAGCCAGACCTACCGCAACTTCATGAACTTCTTTCCATTCTACCAGAATGCAAACGCGGACCTGATCTACGGCCCGGACCACGACTCCGTTTCCGGCGGCCTGGACTACGACCTGTTCGTCCAGATGATGACGCCGGTGAGCCAGTACACGCTGGAAGCGAACATCGACCCGGGCTCCGTTCAGGTGACGGTCAACGGGATGCCGGAGACCCGGTTCCAGGTGGAGCCGGTGTCCGGCACGCTGACTCCCCAGTTCGACATCCTTCCCACGGACCGCATCGAGGTCACTTACCGCAAGGCCGAGCAGGGGGTCTCCGGCGGCGACATCCTGCTGGCCTGGCGCAACGAGCTGCCGCTGTCAGAGACTACCGCCCTCTCGTTCTCCGCCGGTATGCGCTGGAACGCCAACCCCTGGTCGTTCTCCCAGGAGCCGTATACGAAGTCCGGCACGGTCATCGCCACGGCGGGAATCGACAGCAAGTCGGACCGGCTCTCGTACTCCGCGCAGGCCGGTGTGTCCTACACGAACCCGGACACCACGGGAATCCTGCGTCTGTTCGGGATGGAAGGCAACTCCACCCAGCTCGACCTGTCCGAGGATGACTGGTACCCGGCCAGCGCGCCGGGGTCCGAGATCACCGGGCTCACCCTGGACCAGTCCCACCGGGGCCTCCTGTACTACCGTGACTACCGCTCGTACGGATTGCTGGGCTCCGCCACCCTTCAGGATATCAATACCAGCCCTCCGCCGGACCAGATGGCCTACATCAGCGGAAACCGCATGGGGCCGTACAACGTGACCGGCAGTGACGGAAACCTCAACGCCACGAACCTCGTTTTCGAGTACAGCCTGGCGGCAAAGGAGTGGGTCGGAGCACAGGTGCCCGTTTCCGGCGGGTCCGACGTGGACCTGTCCAGTGCTCGCGCCATCACGATCCGCTACCGGTCGGCCACCGGCCCGCTGTCGCAGTCCGGCAGCGTCACCGTGTACCTGCAGGTCGGAAGCATTTCGGAGGACCTCGACGGCTCCGGCGTGCTGAAGGCGGAGGCAACCGCCGCGGACGACGGCTTCTCATTCGCCCAGAGCAACCCGGCGGTCACGTTGAGGGTCGGCGCGGGTCCCCAGCTCAAGGGCAACGGGAAACTGGACAGCGAGGACGTGGACGCCAACCAGGTGCTGGACCAGGAAGACTCCGACCGGGTGGTGACGGAAACCAGCGCGGCGCTT
>DASRZR010000325.1:0-8090 GCA_035686185.1 Spirochaetia bacterium
CGGCACCCCAGGAGGAACACGATGCGCGAGCTGCCCCGTGCCCGGACCATCATCGAGCCGTTCCGGATCAAGTCCGTGGAACCCATACGGATTCTCAGCACCCACGAGAGGGAGCGCCTCCTGGAGGAGGCGGGCTACAACCTGTTCAAGCTGCGGGCCCAGGACGTGACGTTCGACCTGCTCACGGACTCCGGCACGTCGGCGATGAGCGCCCGGCAGTGGGCCGGCATCATGGTGGGAGACGAGTCGTACGCCGGCTCTCCCAGCTTCCAGAGGTTCGAGAAGACCGTGCAGGACCTGACCGGCCTCGCCAACGTGGTGCCCACGCACCAGGGGCGGTCCGCCGAGTTCCTCCTCATCCAGGCGCTCGGGCTCGGGGCCGGGGACGTCGTCATCGGCAACACGCATTTCGACACCACCCGGGCGAACATCGAGCACGCGGGTGCCCTTGCGCTGGACCTCCCGTGCGCCGAGGCCTCCCGGACCCAGGAGGAAGCCCCGTTCAAGGGAAACATGGACCTGCCGGCGCTCTCGCTGGCAATCAAGAAGCAGGCCGGGCGCATCCGCCTGGTCATCGTGACGGTAACGAACAACTCCGTGGGAGGCCAGCCGGTCTCCATGGAAAACATCCGCGGCATCCGTGACATCCTCCAGCCGCACGGCATCCCGCTGTTCATCGACGCGGCCCGGTTCGCGGAGAACGCGTTCTTCATCAGGAAGAGGGAGAAGGCGTTCGAGTCGCGGCCCGTGCGAGACATCGCCCGGCAGATGTTCTCCCTGTGCGACGGGGTCCTGATGAGCGCGAAGAAGGATGCCTTCGGAAACATTGGCGGGTTCCTCGCCATCCGGGACGGGGCGCTGGCCGAATCCGTTCGAAGCCTCATGGTGATCACGGAAGGCTTTCCCACGTACGGCGGCCTGGCGGGCCGGGACCTGGAGGCGCTGGCCATCGGCCTGGAGGAGATCCTGGACGAGGACTACCTCACCTATCGGCTGCGTTCCACCGAGTACTTTGGAGAAGGCATCCGGGCCGCCGGGATCCCGGTGGTGCGGCCCATCGGCGGCCATGCCGTGTACGTCGATGCCGGCGCCGCGCTGCCGCACATCCCCTGGAACCAGTTCCCCGGCCAGTCGATGAGCGTGGCGCTGTACCAGGGCATCGGCATCCGTTCCGTGGAGGTCGGCTCCGTGATGCTCGGCTACCGTGATCCGGCCTCGGGAGAGGAGAAGCCGGCCCCGCGGGAGCTCGTGCGGCTGGCCCTGCCGCGGCGCGTGTACACGCAGAGCCACGTTGACTACATGGTGGAGATGATCGGCCATCTCGCGCCGCGTCTCGGCGACCTTCCCGGGTATGCCTTCACGTGGCAGGCGCCGGTCCTGCGGCACTTCACGGCGCGCTTCCGGCCGGTGTAACGGCCGCCGCCCGGAGGCTCTAGGTCATTTCACCGATACGGGCCCCGAGGCGCGTCGGATGTGTGCCGGGTCCCCAAGGTGATAGGATACGATCTGCCATGGCCGACGCGCGACGCACCAGAACGAGCACCCCCCGCCGCCGCGTGATCGGCGTGTTCATGGCCCAGCTCGCGGACGCCTACCAGAGCGCCGTCTGGGAAGGCATCGAGCGCCAGGCGCAGAAGCGCCACCTGGGCGTGGTCGGCTTCATCGGCTCGCGCCTGGAGTCTCCCGTGGGCTCCGAGAAGAAAGCGAACATCGCCTACGGGCTGGCGGACCCCAAGGCGATAGACGGCCTGGTGACCGTCTCCTCCGCCATCGCCACGTTCCTGGAGGCCAGGGGCATCGAGCGGCTGTTCGCCTCCCGCGGGTCCCTGCCACAGGTCTCCGTCGGCCTGCGCGTCCGTGGCATCTCCAGCATCACGGTGGACGGTTCCGGCAGCGTCTCCGAGCTCATCCGTCACATCGCCGAACACCACCGGCGGCGGCGCTTCGCGCTCATCGGCGGACCGCCCGGGCACGCGGAGGCGGAGGACCGGGTCCGCGCCTTCCGCCAGACGCTGGCGGACATGGGCGTCACCTTCGACGAGCGCCTGGAGGCGGAGGGCTCGTTCCTGCGGAACTCCGGCGCGGAGGCGATGCGCGCCATCATTTCCCGCGGCATTCCCTTCAACGCGCTGTTCTGCGCGAACGACCGCATGGCCCTTGGCGCGGTGGAGGTGCTGCGGGAACACGGCCTTCGCGTCCCCCGGGACGTCGCCGTGGCCGGCTTCGACGGGATCGAGGAGGGTCGCTACCTCACGCCGCCGCTCACCACGGTCATCCAGCCGCTGGGCGAGCTGGGCAGCCGGGCGGTGGACCTGCTTGTGGACCGCATGAACGGCGGGGCGCCGGTGGAACAGGTGCTCACCTGCACGCCGATCATCCGCCGCTCCTGCGGCTGCGTGCCCCGCCGGGCCGCGGAAGGAGACCTTGCCGCCATACGGGCAGGAGCCTCCGTCGCGAAGCGCCGCGCCGTGGACCGCCTGGCTGCGCTGGCCCGCGCCGGAGACGAGGAGGGTTTCACGGCGTGCCTGGACGCCGCGCTGGCCTCCTCCGCTGACCCGGACCTGCTGCCCTGGATCGACCTCCTGGCCGTGGCACGCCGCAAGGCGTTTTCCTCGGGACGCCGCCTGGGGCCCGCCGCGGCCGGCCTGTTCGAGCTGGCGGCGGGCATGGTGGGGGAGACGGCGAGCCGGGTGCAGGCGGCCCGCCGGGTGGCCCAGGAGAGGCGCATGGCCGCGCTGCGCGACATCAGCGCGTACCTCGGGGGTGCCTTCGAGCTGCCGCTCATGCTGCGCCGCCTGGAGGAGGGCCTGTCCAGCCTCGGGATCGAGCGCGGCTACGTGGCGCTGTTCGATGGTGACGACGCGGAAACGGGCTGGGCGCGACTCGTGCTGGCCACGCGCCCCGGACGCAGGTCCGGCGTGGCCCGGTCCCCGCGCCGCTTCCGGGTGGAACGTCTGCTGCCGGCCGGGGAGGGAACGGCGTGGCGGTCCGGGCACTGGATCCTGGAGCCGCTCGTCTACCAGGACGAGGCGCTGGGCTACTTCCTGTTCTCCGCCGGGATCGGGGAGCCGGCCGTCTATGACACGCTGCGCGAGCAGCTTTCCAGCGCGCTGAAGGGCGCCCTGCTCATGGAGCAGGTCCGCACCCACGAGCGGCGACTGGAGGCGGAGGTGGCGCGGCGCACCGCGGAGCTCACGCGCGCCAACCGGGAGCTGACCCGGGAGGTGGCTCGCCGCCAGATCCTGGAGCGGGAAGTCCTGGAGGTCTCCAACCGCACGATGCAGCGCATCGGGCAGGATTTGCACGATGACCTGAGCCAGCACCTGGCGGGTATTGCGATGTTCGTGTCCGTGCTGCGCGCCGGCATCGTGGCCACGGACCCGGACGCGGCGGAGCCGCTCTCCCGGATCAATACGCTGCTCGGGGAGTCCATTGTCCGCGCCAAGCAGATTGCCCGCGGGTTGTACCCGGCCGGCCTGGCGGAGCACGGCCTTGCGGCCGCCATCGAGGAGCTGGTGTCCACCGCCCGGCAGAGCTCGAGCGCGGAAGTGCAGTTCCGCTCCCACCCCGGGTTCGCCCTTGCCGATTCGGAGCGCGCGGCTCACGTCTACCGCATCGTGCAGGAGGCCCTGAGCAACGCGTTGAAGCATTCGGGGGCCCGGCGGGTGGAGGTAGCCCTGTCCCGGGAAGAGCGGGACGGTTTGGCGGAGCTGGTGGCGGAGGTCACCGACAACGGCGTGGGCGTGGCGCCGTCCGGCGGGGCGCCGGTCGCGGGCGCTGTCCCCGGTGCCGGTGATGGGGCCGAGCCGGGCACCGCCGCTTCGGGCAGCGGAATGGGGCTCCGCATCATGCGCTACCGGGCCGAAACGGCCGGCGCCCGGCTTTCCATCGAGCGGCTCCGGCCGGGCACGCGTGTGCGCCTCCGCATCCCCACCGAGGGCGGGCCGGGGATGCGCGCGGGACGACGGGGGACCGCGGCGACGAGCGGGCGCGGGGGACGGCAGAGATGACTTCGCGAACAGTGACCTTCCTGGTGGTGGATGACCACCCGGTGTTCCGCCAGGGCCTCGTGGCTCTCATCAGGAGCGACGAGCGCTACCGTGTCTGCGCCGAGGCCGGCTCCGCGGAAGAAGCGCTCGGCACCCTGGAGAAGGCAGTCCCGGACATCGCGCTGGTGGATATTTCCCTGACAGGGCAGAGTGGGCTCGACCTCGTGCGGAAGCTGAAGGCGGCTCATCCCCACGTGCTGATCCTCATCATCTCCATGCACGACGAGGCCGTGTACGCCGCCCGGGCGCTGAAGTCCGGCGCCCGTGGGTACGTCATGAAGCAGGAGGCCGCCTCCGTCATGCTGGAGGCCATCACCACCGTGCTCTCCGGCAAGATCTACGTGTCTTCCGCCATGCGCGACCGCCTGCTGGAGACGATGTTCAGCGACACGATGGAGGCGGACGCCCCCACGGTGGAGCGCCTGAGCGACCGGGAGCTGGAAGTACTGGAGATGATCGGCCAGGGCTACGGGGCGGCGGAAATCGCCAAGACGCTGAACCTCTCCGTGAAAACGGTGAACGCCTACCGGGACCACATCAAGGAGAAAATGCACATCGACGGAGCGGGGGACCTGCGCCGCTTTGCCGTGAAGTGGGTACAAAGCAGGGATAGGTAATACCACCTACCTGAGAATGCGTTCTTCGGCCGATTCCTGCACCCGGTGGCGCGGTCTACCCTGAGCCGCGCCGGGCCGGACACGTTCCCGTCCCGGGACCACGTGACCGCCGTGCGTGCGAGGGGGCGCCGTCACACGGGAGCACTCCAATGGGCATGATCCACAACCCCGTTCTGCGGGGATTCAACCCGGACCCCTCCATCGTGAGGGTCGGGGAGGACTACTACATCGCCACGTCCACGTTCGAGTGGTTTCCCGGCGTCTGCATCCACCACTCTCGGGACCTCGTGCACTGGCGCCTTGCCGCGCAGCCGCTGGACAGTCTCACGCTCCTGGACATGCGGGGAGACCCCAACTCCGGCGGCGTGTGGGCGCCGTGCCTGAGCTGGTCCGACGGGCTGTTCTACCTCGTGTACACGGACATGAAGCGCTGGAGCGGCACGGTGAAGGACTGCCACAACTACCTCACTACCGCCCCGTCCGTGGACGGGCCGTGGTCCGCCCCCGTGTCCCTGAACAGCTCCGGCTTCGATGCGTCCCTGTTCCACGACACGGACGGGCGCAAGTGGCTCGTCAACATGCTGTGGGACTACCGGCCGTCCCAGAGCGGGTTCGGCGGCATCCTGCTGCAGGAGTACTGCGCGGAGAAGCGCACGCTGACGGGGCGCCCCGTCTCGATCTTTGCGGGCACGCCGCTCGGGCTCGTGGAAGGGCCGCACCTGTACCGGCGCGGCGAGTGGTATTACCTGCTCACCGCGGAGGGCGGCACGTTCGCCACGCACGCGGTGACGATCGCCCGCTCGGCGTCCCTGGAAGGACCCTACGAGGTGATGCCGGGGAACCCGCTCCTGACCTCCGCGGATGATCCCGGCCTTGCGCTGCAAAGCGCGGGCCACGGGAGCCTCGTGGAGACTCAGGGCGGCGAATGGTACCTGGCGCACCTCGCGCGCCGGCCGCGCGTCCTCGGCCGCAGCCTCCTCGGCCGGGAGACTGCCCTGCAGAGGGTGGAGTGGACCGCGGAAGGGTGGCCCCGCCTGGCCGGCGGGGGTCACTCGCCGCTGGAGACCGTGCCCGGGCCCCGGCTGCCCCCGAAGGAGTGGGAGCCGGTGCCGGCCCGGGACGACTTCAACGAACCACGGCTGCGTTCCTGCTACCAGTCCCTGCGCGTGCCGCTGGACTCCTCGCTGATGAGCCTGACGGAGCGCCCGGGGTATCTCCGGCTCAAGGGAGCGGAAAGCATCCTTTCCCACTTCCGGCAGTCCCTCGTGGCGCGCCGCATCACGGACTTTCACGCGCGGGTTGCCACCTGCCTGGAGTTCGAGCCGGACTCGTTCCAGAACCTCGCCGGCCTGGCCGCGTTCTACAGCACCGACAGTTTCCTCTACCTGTACGTCACGCGCGCGCCGCACGCCTCCAAGTGCCTCGGGATGATGAAATGCGAGCGCGGTTCGCTGTCGTTCCCCGTGGAGAAGGAGCTGCCCCTGGACGGCTGGAAGCGCATCTTCCTGGGCTTCGAGCTGGACAACGAGCGCCTGCGCTTCCTGTACTCAAGGGACGGGGTCACCTGGTCACGGGTGGGCTGGGAGATGGATGCCTCCATCCTTTCCGACGAGCACGCTGTCCCCTGCGGGTTCACGGGCGCGTTTGTCGCCCTGTGCTGCCAGGACCTGAGTGGAAGCGGCCGGCACGCGGATTTCGATTTCCTGGAATACGTGGAGTTGTGAAGCTGCCGGCATTTTGTGGTACATTGGGAGCAGTGGGGCCCGGGCCTTCCCGGGAGCCCGCATCCCAGGAGTATCACCATGACCCGTCATGTGAATCGTGTGGCCCTTCTCGTCGCCGCGCTGGCGGCCCTGACTGCCGCGGCGGCCGGCGCGGATCCTCCGGGCGTCGTGGCCCGTCTGAACTTCACCCAGGGACCCGTCTCGTTCCGCCCGGGCAGCCTGGAGGACTGGGCGCCCGCCGAGCTGAACTACCCGCTCACCGTGGGAGATCACGTCTGGACTGACGACGGGGGACGCGCGGAGATGCACGTGGGCTCCTCCGCGGTGCGCCTGGACGCCGGCACCGAGGTGTCGTTCCTCAACCTTGATGACCAGGCGGTGCAGGTCAGCCTCGCGCAGGGGACGATCAACGTCCGGCTGCGGCAACTGGATGTCGGGGACACCTTCGAGGTGGACACCCCCAACTCCGTTGTCACCCTCGTGCAGCCGGGCAGCTACACCATAACGGCGACTGGCGATGACAACACGGGACTGACCGTGCGGGGTGGCCAGGCGGAGGTGACCGCCGCCGGAAATGACTTCGACGTTCCGATGGGGCAGACGGCCACGGTGGTCGGCAGCGGATCGGTGGGCTGGTACCTGCAGCCGTCCGGGCCGTACTCCGATTTCGGGCAGTGGTGGTCCGCCCGTGACGCCCGGGAGGACCAGCTTGCGTCCGCGAACTACGTCTCCCGGGACATGACAGGCTACGATGACCTGGACGCGAACGGCACGTGGACCGTCATGCCGGGTTATGGTCCGGTGTGGTCCCCGACCACGGTTCCCGTCGGCTGGGCGCCCTACAAGTATGGCCGGTGGGCGTGGGTAGCTCCCTGGGGATGGACCTGGATCGACGAGGCGCCGTGGGGCTTTGCGCCGTTCCACTACGGCCGCTGGGCGTTCGCGGCCGGACGGTGGGTGTGGGTCCCCGGCACGCGGGCTCCCCGGCCGGTGTACGCGCCTGCGCTCGTGGCCTTTGTCGGCACCGGTCCGGGCGCCGATCCGAACGAAGCGGGCGTAGGCTGGTTTCCGCTCGGCCCGCAGGAAGTCTATGTGCCGCCCTACCAGGCGAGCCCGACCTACGTGCAGCGGGTGAACGTCACGCAGGTCAACAACGTCACCATCACCACGATCGAGCAGACCAACGTGACCCAGGTCACTTACGTGAACCGCACGGCGCCCTACGCGGTAACCGTGGTCCCGCGCGAGACGTTCATGGGCGGCCGCCCGGCACAAAGCTCGGCCATCTCCTTCACGACGAATCAGGCTCGCACGGCTCCGGTCATTGGCATGGGTCCGACGGTGGCGCCCCAGCGGGAGAGCGTCATCGGGCAGCGGTTTGAGAGTGCCCCGCCCGCCCGCCAGCCGCCACCCCAGGTGATGAACCGCCCCGTGTACGGACGGCTCACCCCGGCGCCCGCGCCGCCGCCGTTCATGGTCCAGCAGGCACCCCTTGCGCCCGTGACGATCTACCGGCAGCCGCCCGCCCAGGTTGTGGCGCCCCCTGCGCCCCCGGTGCGGCAGCAGCGGCCTATGATCATCAATCCGCGGCAGCCTCAGCCCGGTTACCCTCAGCCCGGCTACCCCCAGCCGCGACAGGGTTTCCAGCCGCAGCCCCAGCCGATGCAGCCTCAGCCGGGTTTTCAGCCGCAGCCCCAACC
>DASRZR010000326.1:0-8626 GCA_035686185.1 Spirochaetia bacterium
GGACCTGACCTACCGGGACATCGCCAACAAGCAGAACGCCACGGCCAACCGGAGGACTAACCGGCAGATCCAGGAGTTTCTCTTCGACGAGGGCAAGCTGCTGGAGTTCCTGATGGCGGCGGACCGGGATTCCATCACGCGCCTGTACACGCTGGTGGACGACGTGAAGGACCTGGACCCGTCCCTGAAGATCCAGCTCAAGCACCGCATCAAGGAGAAACACCCGGACTTCCACTTCCTGGGGGAGCCGGGGGCGGAGAAGGTGAGCCTGGGGCTCCTCGTGACGCGCGCCAGCTTCGAGCGCAAGCAGCAGGACCTGAAGAGGGTCATCGACGTGGAGATCCCGGAAAACTCGAAAGAGATCGGGGTGGCCATGGCCAAGGGAGACCTGCGGGAGAACGCGGAGTACAAGGCGGCGCTGGAGAAGCAGGAAATGCTCAAGGTGACGGCCTCCCGGCTGAAAGAGGACGTTCAGCAGGCGCAGATCTTCAACGAGAACGAGGTGAAGACGGACCGTATCTCCTTCGGCACCCGCGTGGCCCTCACGAACCGCAAGACCGGGCAGCCGGAGGCCTACGTCATCCTCGGTCCCTGGGAATCGAACCCGAGTCGCAACGTGATCTCCTACCTTTCCCCGCTGGGCATGGCCCTGTGGGACCACCGGCCCGGCGAGGAGCTGAAGTTCACGATCAACCAGAACGAGTTCCAGTACACGGTAGATGCGATAGAAAAGGCGGACCTCAAAAACCTATGAGCCCTCGAACGTCGCTCGCGCGCGTCGCGCTGGTGTGGGTGTTTCTCACTGCCGCCCTGGCGGTCGGCGCCGCGCCGCGCCCGGCGGCGAACATCGACCTGGTGGTGCTGGTGGACACGTCGGAGAGCATGTTCCCCTACTTCGACGACCTGATGACCTACCTCGTTCAGGACCTGCTCACCACGCGCCTGCACAAGGGAGACACGTTCCACCTGCTGAGCTTCTCCAGCACGCCGGAGGTGGAGATCGCGCTGGCGGTGAACAGCGACGAGGCGGCGCGGCAGGCGTTCAGCCGCGTGCTGCTGCTGCACGCCCTGGGACGGTACACCGACCTGGTGGCGGCCATGCAGTACCTGTACACGTACGTGAAGGACCTTCCGGAGACCAACGCCAAACACCTCATCATCATCACCGACGGCGTGCATGATCCTCCCCCCGGGAGCCCCAACAAGCTGGACGAGCAGACCATACGGGGCCTTGTCACCGGGACCGCGCAGTCCATGAGGCGCGAGGGCTGGGAGGTGACCATCCTCAAGGTGCCTCCCGTTCCCGCGCCGGAAGACCAGGGAGAAAAGAGCTACCTGGCCGACATCGCACAGGCCGTCGGCGTGCCCGTCATCCCCTACCCCACGCAGAACAAGCAGAGTGTCACGGGCGTCACGACTGGCTATCCCACGCTGATCTTCCCGGCGGTCCTGGGACAAGTCGGCAACCGGTTCGACGCCCCGTTCCGGGTGAAGAACTGGAAGAATGAGCCGCTGCTGCTCACGCTCTCCAGCGTCCAGAGCGAGGGTACCGAGCTCCTTGACCACAAGGTTTCCGCCACCATCCCGGCGTCCGCGGAGGTGGCCTTCCCGGTGCCCCTCCGGCTGCCGGTGAGCTACCCGAAGGGCAGCCACAGCACGCAGGTGACGCTGGTCTTCGACGACGACCCCCGCATCTCACCGACGGATGGCACCCTCGCGTTCACCTACACGGGCAAGGGCGGGTTCCCGTTCCCCCGGCTGACGCTGCTGTACGGGCTGTACATCGTGCTCGGGCTGGCGCTGTTGTACCTGCTCGTGCGGCTGTTCCTGTTCATGAGGAAGAAGCTTGCGGAAGCTCCGCTCACCGGCCTGGGCCGTGCTGACGCCCTGGCGGAGGCCGGAGAACAACCGGGCGCGCGCGCCGCGGCGTCGGCTGGCGCCCACGCGGCAGGTGCCGGACCGGCCGCGGCGGCGCGGGGTGCCGCTGCGCGCAGTGCCGCCCCGCCGCGCCGGGGGCCGCCCCGCAAGGCAACGGTTTCCCTCCTGGCACCCCCTTCGGCCCCGTCCGGCGGTCGTCACCGGGTCGCGCTGCTGAACGTGGGCGCACCGGCGGCCGGAGGCAAGCAGGTTCGTCCCACCGTGCAGAGCATCCGCCGCGCGCTGCCCGCCGAGCCTCGACAGGGACTGCTGCCGCCCATGGTGGAGATGCGGGTGGAGGACCAGAACCACCGCGTCGGCTTCCGCAACGTGCATCGCATAGCCCCGGGGGCAAGCCGAAGCGTGGGCGGCCGATCGTCCGGTTTCCTGATCTTCCTCTCCCCCATGCCGGCGAATATCGCGGAGATCCGTAACGTGGACGGCACGTTCGTGTTCACGCCCGTGCGGACCGAGTGTTTCCCGGATGTCTCCGGACCCGTGCAGGACTGCCTGGGCAAGGCAATTCCTTTTGTGAGCCCCAAGGGGCGCCAGCACGTGCTGCATTTCCGGGAGTGGGTGTCCCCGCTGGAGGAAGTGAACCGCATCATGCGCCAGGCAAGGAGCCCGGGGTACTAGGGGCCCGGTGGGAGCCCGACCTACAGCTTTGCCAGGGCCTGCGAGGCTTCCCGGCGCGCGCCGGGATTCGGGTCCTGCTCCGACATCTTCTTCAGCCGATCCTTGAGGTCGGAGAACCCGTTTGCCCCGATACCCCGGGCCGCGTAAGCCCTCACCACGGCATCCGCGTTGTCCAGCAGGCCTGCCAGCACGTCGTGCAGCTCTGGCCCACGGGCCCCGGCCAGCACCTTGGCGGTCGACTCAATCATCCGCGGATCGAACGTCCCGGACTCCGTTGCCATCACGGTACGCACCGCGCCCAGCGTTCCTGCCAGGTCCTTTCCCACCAGGACGCCGAGAGCCGCCTCGCGGCTGTCCACCGGGTGGTCCTTGCCAGAGTAGATCCGCTTCAGCGTGTCCAGGGCAGCCCCGCCGCCGATGGCCCCCAGCGCCTGGATCGCGGCAACCCGTACCGTCGGCTGCAGGTCGAACTCCGCCTTATAGGACAGGATGGGGACCGCGGCATCTGCCTGGGAAGGGCTCAGGGACCGGCCCAGCGTCGTGGCGCTCTGCGCACGGACCTTCGCATCCTCGTCCCGCAGCCCCTGCAGGAGACTGGGGAACACGTCATCGATGCTGAACTGCGAGAGAGCGGCAGCGGCATAGAGGCGGATCAGCGCGTCGTTCTCCGCGAACATCGTTCGAAGAACGGGCAGCGCCTTCGGGTCATGGATCTTCCCCAGGGAGTCCGCGGCGTACATGCGGCGCACCTTCTCCTGGTCGGTGTCCCCGGCAATGGAGAGAAGCTCGTCCACGGCAACCGGGTCCTTGAGCGCTCCGAGGGCGAGCACGCAGTCATTCTTGCGTCCATCCGGAAAGTCGGTGCTCTTCAGCTTCCCCACCAGGAAGGCTGCCGCGGCACTGTCCGCGGTAGTGCCCAGCGCCTGGATTGCGGCCAGGGACACGGCGTTGTTGTCGGAGTCCGCCAGCGGCTGGAGGGCGGCGGAAAGACCCTCGCTCTTGACGGCCGCAAGGTACTGGATGGCGGAGATCAGGAGGTTGTCCGGTGTCTGCTGCCACGCCGCCAGGATCTGGCGGGCACGGTCGACACCGTCCGGCGCCTTCTGGTCCCTGAACAGGTCGATCACCGCTTGCTGGACGTCCGCCGAGCGCTGGTCGGACAGGATTTTCGCGAGCTCCGGCGTGAACGAAGTGTCCTGCGAAGAGCGAATCGTCTGGATGGCGTCCACAACCTGGCTGTCGATTCCGTACAGGAGCGTCTGGCGCACGCGGTCCTTCGCCGTCGTGTTGTCCGCGGCAAGCGAGCTCACCGCGGCCGCCAGCAGAAGCGATGCCACCACGGGCAGGCGTCGGCTCACGAGGATCGCCTCCTCCTCACGAGGTCAGTCAGGTAGGGAACCTTCAGGGCCGCGTACATGGCCACGGTGAGCCCGACGCCAGCCGCGGCCACGCCGCCGATCAGGGCCGTGGCCCGCAGCGTCCCTCCGTGGATCCAGAGGTCCGGTTTCCACAGGAGAAACCCCACCAGCAGCGCGGCCATGGGAACGGAACCCGCCACGGATTTCCCCAGCGTGACCAGGATGTCCCTTGCTCCCAGGCTCCCCAGGCGGCGCCTGGCCAGTACGAGCAGCATGATCATTCCGGCGGTGAACGCCGCGGAGTTGGCGTAGGCCAGGCCGCTCACGCGCAGCGGGGTTTCCTTCAGGATCAGGGAGAGCACGATGTCCAGCGCCGCAATGGCGCCCGCGCTTACCAGCGGCACGACAAAGCTCTTGTAGGAATTGAAGAGCTTCTGCAGCAGCGTGTACAGGCCCATGCTGACCAGCCCGACGGCGTAGCCGGTGAGCGTGCGCGCCGCCAGCAGGGTGGCGGCCGGCGTGAAGCGCCCGCGCTGGACCGCGGCGGCAATGATCTCCCTCCCGAAGAGGCACAACAGCACGGAGGAGGGCACCAGGAGCACCAGGAGGAACTTGATCCCGTAGCTGACCGTGTCCCGCAGCGCCTCTGTTTTGCCCTGCGCGGCGTGGCGGCTCATGGAAGGGAAGGTCACCGTGGCGACGGAAGTCGTGAAGATGCCGATCGGAATCTGGAGGAACATGACCGAGTTGGTGATGGCGGAGACGCTGCCGTCCTCCAGGCCGCTGGCGAAGTACTGCGCAAAGAACTGGTTGATCGTGGCGATGGACGCGGAGGCCAGGTACGGGACCCACAGGCGGGCCGTCCGCGCGAAATCCTCGTTGGCCAGCCGGAAGCTGGGCAGCAGCCGGTAGCCGTGGCGCCGCAGGGAGGGGATCTGGCAGGCGAGCTGCAGCACGCCTCCCACGAACACGCCCACCCCCATGGCGAGCACGCCGAGCCGTCCGTGGAAGAACAGCAGGGACAGGACCGTGGCCAGCGTGAACATCAACGGGCTCAGCGCCGGAATTGTGAACGCGCCATGCGAGTTGAGCACCGCCATGACCAGGGCGCTCAGCGAGACCAGGAGGATGTAGTTGAACATCCACCTCATGAGCTGGGTGCCCACCGCCACCTTGTCCGGGTCCGAAAAGGAGAGCAGCCCGGTGACGATGAGCCGGGGAAACGCCAGGCTCAGGGCCACCAGCGGCACGAGCACCAGGAGCTGGAGCGCCACGAGCGTGCGCACGAGCTCGCGCGGGCGAAGGCCGGACGGATCATCCGACAGCGTCGTGGAAAGGACGGGGATGAACGCGGAGGAGAATGCCCCTTCCGCGAACAGCTTGCGGAGGTTGTTCGGGATGTTGAACACGGCGTTGATGGCATCCGCCGCCCCCGAGCCCCCGAAGTAGTAATTGAACAGCGCCTGGCGCACGTAGCCGAACAGCCGGGAGCCCGCCGTGCACAGCATCACGATCACCGTGCTCACCGTGCTCTGCCGGCCCGACGTCGGAGGCTCCCCCTCCAGCCGCGCCGCGTTCTCGTCCGCCATCCCTACTCCACTACACTGAATGCCACGTCGGACAGCTCGCGTCCCTTGAAGATGCGGGCGATGTGGACCGACCAGCTTCCGGGGTCCGCCGGGAAAGATACCTCCGCGGGCGCGCGTCCCCCGGGCACCACCCACCGGGAGAGCACCTCCCGGCCATCCTTCAGAAGGCTGAGGCTTACCGGGCCGCCGCCGCTCATGCGGTTGTACACCTGGATCGTCACGGTCTCTCCGGACGCAAACGGCTCCCGCTCGGTGGAGGACTCCTTGTCATCCGTCAGCATTACCGGCAACACCGGGGCCCGCCACGGCAGGAGGCGCCGGGCGCCAAGGAACCGGTCATGGTAGTAGGGATCGCTCAGCACGGACACAATCACCCCGGTGCGGGAGCCTTCCGAGGCCGCGTGCACGAGCCTTCCCCCGCCGATGTAAATCCCCACGTGGGTCGGCACCGAGGGTGGAAGCTTCTCCCCGGTATCGAAGAACAGCAGGTCCCCCACGTGAAGCGGCTCTCCCACCGGTGGCCCTGAATGGAACAGGCCTTCCACGCCGCGGGAGAGACTTGTCCCCAGCGTGTCGAAGAAGACGCGGTACACCAGGCCGGAGCAGTCCATCCCGGCCCGGGAATCACCGGCGTGCACGTACGGCACGCCGAGGTACGACAGGGCAGCGGCTACCAGCCGTGCCGGGGCGGAGGCCGGGGACGCCGCCGCTGCCGGTGTGAACCAGGCAGCCTTCACGGCCTGAGCCGGAGCCATGGCAGGAGCCCAGAGCAGGCAGACAGCGGCGAACGGGATGCACACCAGGGGCCTCTTCATTGCTTCTCCGCATCGTAGCGCAAAAGGAAGGCGCGTTTGAACTCCAGGAACTGCTGCCGCTCGACGGCTTCCCGGATCTCGTGGACGAGCCTCTGGATGAAGGTGAGGTTGTGGCAGGTGGCGAGCACCGCCGCCTGGATCTCCTTGGCCTTGAACAGGTGCCTCAGGTAGGCCCGGCTGTGGTGGCGGCAGGTGTAGCAGACGCACTCCGCGTCGATGGGCGCAAAGTCCGTGCGGAAGCGTTCGTTGCGCAGGGAGAGCGGGCCGTCCCGGGTCAGGACCATGGCGTTGCGCGCTATGCGCGTCGGGTAGACGCAGTCGAACAGGTCGATTCCCGCCTCCACTGCCTCCAGGATGTAGGCCGGCGTCCCGATGCCCATCAAGTAGCGTGGTCGATCCAGCGGCAACAGGCCCGCGCTCAGGTGCAGGAAGTCCCGGAACCGGCTGAACTCCTCTCCCACGGAAAGCCCGCCAATCGCGTACCCCGGCAGATCCACCGCGCAGATCTCCTCCGCGCTTCTGCGCCGCAGGTCCTCGTAGAAATTGCCCTGCATGATGCCGAAAAGCTGCCCGTGAATCCTGCCCCGGCACTCCCGCCACCGGGCGGCACTCCGGCCCAGCCACGACGTGGTGCGGCGAACTGCCTCCTCCGCGTCCCTGCGGGGGATGTCCGGCGCGGTGCACTCGTCCAGCGGCATCATCACGTCGCTTCCCAGCACGCCCTGCACGTCCACCACGTCCGCCGGCGTGAGCCGGTGGGCCGAGCCGTCGATGTGGGAGCGGAACGCCACCCCCTCCTCCTCCACTTCTCGGAACGCTGCCAGGCTGAACACCTGGTAGCCCCCGGAGTCGGTGAGGATATTGTGCTGCCAGCCCATGAAATCGTGCAGGCCGCCCGCGGCGCCGATCACTTCGGTTCCGGGGCGCAGGTACAGGTGATACGTGTTCCCGAGGATCAGGTTGACTCCCATCTCCTCCAGGCCGTCGTACCGTATGGCCTTCACGCTGGCGTTCGTTCCCACCGGCATGAAACACGGCGTGCTTACCGTGCCGTGGTCCAGCGCGACCGACCCGGTACGGGCGGCGCTCGCCCCGTCACGGCGGTCGACGGCAAACAGGCTCATGCCCGGGCCGCCACCGGCGAGCCGGAGAGGCGCTCCAGGGCCTGCGCTGCCGCGCCGAGGATGCCGGCGTCATTGCGGAGCGCGGCGGCAACGACCGTGACGCCGCTGCCGACCTGCGGCCAGCAGTGGTCGGGCAGGCGCCTGCGTATCGGCTCCAGGATCGCTTCTCCTGCCTCCGAGACGCCGCCACCTACCAGGCACGCTTCCAGGTCCAGGATGTTCAGGATGCTTCCAAAGGCCTGCGCGATCCACTCCCCCGTTTCCTCCAGGGTGTCCCGCGCGCACACGTCGCCGTCACGGGCCAGCTCCACCACCTGACGGGGCTGAACGCCCCCTGGCACCGTGGCGCCCCTCTTGCGAGCTTTCTCCGTGTACACGCGCGCGATCGCCGTCCCGGAGGCGTACATCTCGAAGCATCCCTGGCTGCCGCAGTCGCACCACAGGCCGTGCGGGTTCACGCAGAGGTGCCCTATCTCTCCCGCAAAGCCTCTCCAGCCCCGGTAGACGCGGCCGTCCAGCACGAGGCCGCCGCCAATGGCGGTGCCCAGCGTGATCAGCACGAAGCTCGAAAACCGGCGCCCCGCGCCGAAGAGCAGCTCCCCCGCCGCGGCGCAGGTAGCGTCGTTGTCCGCGAATGCCGGGACGCCGAACGCGCGCTGCAGGTACTCCTGCACGGACCTCTTCTGCAGCGAGCGGATGTTGTTGCATCCGCCGATCAGCGTGCCGTCCTTCTTGTCGATGAAGCCGGGTGTGCCGATGCCGATGGCCCCGAGTGAAGCTTCGTGGCCCTCGGTCCGGAGCAGCGCGCGCAGCGCTTCCACCACCGGGTCCACGATCCCCTCAAAGCTCTGCGTGGCGTCCACGGCTACCTGGGTCCTTCCCACGATGCGCCCGGTCCCGTCCACGAGCCCTATCTTGGTGGAAGTCCCCCCGAAATCTATCCCGGCTGTGATCTCCATGTCCGTTTTCTCCCGGCGAGCTCAGGTGCGCGCGGTTCTGAATAGCATGAAACCGATGACCAGGAAAAGGCTGACCGGCGTCCAGGCCCCGGCGAGCGGGGGCACGAGCCCGTTCTTGGACAGGATGGCGGACACCATCTGCGCCACGTAGAAGCACACCGAGATCACCAGCGCGGACAGCAGGCTCATGAGCAGGATGTTCTTCTTGAACGCGCTGCCCAGGCTGCT
>DASRZR010000327.1:0-5893 GCA_035686185.1 Spirochaetia bacterium
GGATCGGCATCGGGACAGGCGCAGTGAGCCCTCTTTCCGTCTGGCACGTGGCGCGTGAATACGCCGGCCTCGCTGAAGCCGGCGGCGTGAAGGACGTGGTGCGCGGCCTGGCAGAGGCCCAGGCCCGGGCCGGCCTGGCCCCGGTGGTGGTGCTGCCCCGGTACGGCTTCATGCGGATGGAGGAGCTGGCCCGCTCGCCGGTCGCGAGCTTCACGGTCTCCCTGCCGGACCACGACCGTGGAAACCAGTTCTTTCCTGAACCGGTGCAGGTGCGGGAGGCGCAAGTGGCCGGGGTCCGGCTCCTGCTGGTGGAAAGCCCGCGTTACTCTGCGCTGCGGGACGTCTACACCTATACCCCGGAGGACGAGCAGGAAAATCACTGGAAGAAGAAGGGCACGGGGCACTGGGACACCCACCAGCTCAACGTGCTGCTGCAGCGCGCGGTGCTGGAGACGGCCCTTGCGCTGGGATCAGCGCCGGACGTCCTGCACTGCCACGACGGGCACACGGCGTTTCTGCCGGCCATGGCGAGGGAGCTGCCGGAGTACCGGGAACTCTTCCGTGCCACCTCGGCCGTCGTCACCATCCACAACGCGGGCAAGGGGTACCACCAGGAGATCTGGGACCCGTCATTCGCGTCGCTGTTGACGGGCCTGCCGGCCGGAGTCATCGAGAAGGGTCTCCTGGACAAGCCCACGGACCCTTTCCTGCTGGCCGGGAGCTACGCCACGCTGGTGACGGTTTCGGAGCAGTATGCCAAGGAGCTCATCTCCGAGGCGTCCGGCGATCTGAGCGGCGGCCTGGGCAAAGCGCTGCGCGACCGCGGCATTCCGCTCCAGGGCATCACCAACGGGATCGATCCGGGGCCCTGGGACCCGCGCACGCCCGAGCGCTCCGGCATCCCGTTCGGATTCGACCCGTCCAACGGAGACCTGGCCGGCAAGGCCAGGTGCCGGCAGGAGCTCTTTTCCCGGCTGGGAGTCGCCCAGCCGCCGAGCCGCGCTCCTGTCTATGCGTTCGTGGGCCGGCTTACCGGGCAGAAGGGCATCGACGTGCTGTTCGAGTCCCTGAAGGCAGCCGTCCGCGGCCCGGCCGATCGGCGCTTCGTGGTGCTGGGAACCGGCGTGAAGGAAATGGAGGCGATGGTGGCCTGGCTCGCGGCCGATGGCTCCAGCGCCGGGCGCCTTTCGTTCCTGCCGCGCTACGACCCGAGCCTTGCTTCCCTCATCTACGCGGCAAGCGATTTCTTCCTTATACCGTCTGCGTACGAGCCGTGCGGGCTCACGGACTTCATCGCCCAGATCATGGGCAGCATTCCGGTGGTCCACCGCGTGGGCGGCCTGGTGAAAGTGAGGGACGGGGAGACCGGCTTCAGCTACGAGCAGCACAGTCCACAGGACCTCACGGCCACAATCGAGCGCACGACCCGGATCTTTGCCGAGCAGCCCTTCGTCCTGGACACGATTCGCCGCACGGCGTTCCGGGAGATATTCGAGCGGCACACGTGGGACCACGTGTGGGCCGATTCCTACCTTCGTCTGTACCAGGCATCCGCCGCCGAGGGTCAATGGACGCACAGATAAGCTTCAAGACCTCGGTGGACGTGGCGCGCATCCGCCGCGCCTGCCGGGTGGCGGAGAAGTGCCTGCGCTACCTGGCCCCGTGCGTGCGCCCGGGGGTGACGACAGCGGAGCTGGACCACCTGGCGGCGACGTTCCTGCAGGAGAACTCCGCGCAGTCCGCGCTTCGCGGCTACCGGGGGTTTCCCGGCACGATCTGCGCGTCGGTGAACAACGTGGCGGCTCACGGGATCCCGACCAGCCGGGCGCTGGAAAAGGGAGACGTGCTTTCCGTTGACATCACGGCGGCGGTCAACGGCTGGCACGGGGACGCGGCATGGACGTTCCTTGTGGGCGAGGCGGGGCCGGACGCGCGGCGCGTGCTGCGCGCCGCATGGCAGGCCAGCGTCGCCGGGATTGCCGCCGCGCTGGCGGGCAGCCGTCTCGGCGACGTGGGCGCTGCCATCCAGGAAAGCGCGCGGCGGCAGGGATGCTCGGTCATCGAGGACTACGTCGGGCACGGGATCGGGCGTGCGATGCACGAGGACCCGATGATCCCGAACTTCGGCGCGCGGGACACCGGCATGCGGATCCGACCGGGGATGGTGTTCACCATCGAACCGATGCTCACGCTTGGCGCCGGGGACGTGCGCGTTTCCACGGACGGATGGACGCTCGTCACCCGTGACGGCAGCCTGTCGGCGCAGTTCGAGCACACCGTGGCAGTCTTCCGGGACTACACGGAGGTGCTCACATTCTCCCGCGGCACGCCCCTGGACTTTCCCGACGGCCCGCCGCCGCTGGACTGACGCGAGGGCTTCGGCTTGACTGCCCGCCGGCGGCCCGATTACGATTCCGACTACGCCACCTTAGCTCAACTGGCAGAGCACGTGATTTGTAATCTCGAGGTTTCCGGTTCGATTCCGGAAGGTGGCTCTTCTTCACGGCCGCGGCACTTGACAGCCGGGCGCGTTGTCGGTATCAACTCGTCAGCATACCGGTCGGCACATGGCCGTTCCTGGCGCTGCCGACCACGCTCATCCATGAGCACGGGGAGATTCCCGAGTGGTCAAAGGGGGCAGACTGTAAATCTGTTGGCTCAGCCTTCGAAGGTTCGAATCCTTCTCTCCCCAGGAGCCTTCTTCCGCCGCGAAGGAAGAAGGCTTTTCTTTTCTCCGCGTCGCAGAGAGGCGGGACCCGATCCATGCAGCAACCCTTCCACAAGTCCGGCTTGCGCTTCGAATGCACCCGGTGCTCCAAGTGCTGCCGGCATACGCCCGGCTACGTCTTCCTTTCCCCGGCGGATCTCACGCGCCTCGCCCGGGCCAAGGGGATTTCGGAGGACGAGTTTCGCCGGCAATACTGCCGGGTGGTGGACCTTGGCCTGACCACGCGGCTCAGCCTGAGAGAGAAGCCGAACCTCGATTGCATTTTGTGGGAAAACGGCGGATGCTCGATGTACGAGGCCCGTCCCCTGCAGTGCCGCGCGTTCCCGTTCTGGAGCGCGGTCGTGGCTTCCCGGGAGGCGTGGGAAGAGCAGGCCAGGGGCTGCCCGGGCATGAACCGGGGACCCGTGCATTCCGCGGAGGAGATCGAAACGTGGCTCCAGCGCCGCGAGCGGGAAGGGTTCCTTGAAGGCTGAGGGAAGTGTGACGCCATGAAAGTGAAGTTCTGGGGGGTGCGCGGTTCTCTTCCCATGCCACTGTCACCGGACCAGGTCCGGAGCAAGATCGCCTCCGTGGTGCACCGGATCCGGCCGGAGGACCTGGCAAGCAGCCAGTCCCGGGAGCGGTTCCTCGCGGCGCTGCCGCCGTACATCTTCGGCACGGTGGGCGGCAACACTCCCTGCCTGGAGGTGCGCACGGAATCCGGCGTTCCGATCATCCTGGACGGCGGGACCGGGCTGCGGGACCTGGGCATCTCGCTGGAGAAGCGGCGGGACCCGGCCCGGCGGTTCTGGATCTTCTTCAGCCATTTCCACTGGGACCACCTCCAGGGCATTCCCTTCTTCGGACCGGCGTACGTCAAGGGAAACGAGATCGTGTTTGCCAGCCCGTTCCCGTCCGTGGAGAGGATCATCAAGGAGCAGATGAAGCCGCCGTACTTCCCGGTGACCATGGACGTCATGGCCGCGAAGCTGGACTTCCTCTACCTGCAGGGGGAGAGCGTCCGAATCGGCGGGGCGGAAGTGCGCTGGAAGCGGATGAACCATCCCGGCGGCGCCTTCGCCTACCGCATCGAGGAGAACGGCAAGAGCGTGATCTACGCCACGGACTCCGAGGTCACGGACCGCGAGTTCCAGCAGCGGCAGGAGAACCGCGCCTTCTTCGAATCCGCGGACGTGCTGATCATCGACTCGCAGTACACGCTGGAGGAATCGTTCGCGAAGTTCGATTTCGGCCATACCTCCTACACCATGGCGGTGAACCTGGCGGCGGAGTGGAAGGTGAAGAAGCTCGTGCTGTTCCACCACGAGCCGCGCTACGATGACCGCAAGCTGTTCGGCATCCGCCGAAGCGCGCAGTGGCATCGCGAGCAGCTCGGCGCCTCCTCGCTTTCCATCATCACGGCCCACGAAGGCCTGGAGCTTTCTCCGTGAACGTGACGCTGCAGCCCGCCGAGGAAGAGGCGCTGTTCGTCGTGCTCCGGGCCCGGGAGGAGCAGCGGCGGACCACGCCGGCGCTCCCGGGCGCGCCGGATCCCCTGGAGGCGCTGCTGCGGCGCCTGGAGAAGGCGCTGTTCGAGCGCATGACCATCGACGAGCTTGAGGCATTGCCGCTTCGATACCCGGACAACCGTTGAATTCGACGATGGGCGGGGCTATTTTGAAGTTCGGGCTGGGAGGACGATAAATGAGAAACCGTGCGCGTATCGCATCCATCACCCTCACGCTGCTGCTGGCCGGGGGAGTGCTCGGCTTTGCGGAAAACGGCTTCCTGGATCTCGTCTCCCCCGTGTTCCTCGGGGGCGGCGCCGGCACCGCGACGCTGGAGACGCCCATGGGGACGCTCCTCAACCCCGCCATCTCCGCGGGCCGGGAGCGCACGACCCTGGACCTGTCCTACATCGCCCTGACGCAGGTGTCTCCCAGCGTGTCCCTGGGGGGCAACGTGGTCAACCTCGGACTGTCGCTGCCCACCCGGGCCGGCGTGCTGTCCGCCATCGGGCGGTTCACGAACACCAGCTTCAATCCCGCGGTGGACGGCCTGCAGTGGGGACCGCTGGGAGCCCTGAGCGTGTCGTTCTCCAAGGACCTGTTTCCGGACCTGTACGTGGGAGCCGGGGTGAACGGGGAGTTCGGGAAGGACTGGGGCCTCGGCCTCGACCTCGGGTTCCTGAGCTTCGTGGGAGACGTGGGGTTCATGAAGGACTTCCGATGGGGCGGCGCGCTGCGTGGCATCGGCAAGCCGTATCCGGACCCCGACACGACGCACTCCCTGGGCAACCCACCGGCCTTCACCCCGGCCGTGGGTGCCAGCTTCGGCGTGGTCAAGACGAATGACCTGGCGCTCTCCTTCTCGCCGGACCTGAGCTTCCCGTCGTTCCAGGACGTGCGGTTCGTCCTGGGGATGACGTTCTCCGTCAAGGACATCCTCTTCCTCAACGCCGCGTTCACCGAGGACGCGCGGGACGCCCTGGGCATAGAGCCGTCCCGGTCCCTTCCCCTTTCCCTGGGCATCTCCGTGAAGTTGAGCGGCATCGGAGCCAAGGCCGGCGGCCAGGACGTGACGGAGCTCAACACCAGCGCGGCGGCGGCGCCACTGGAAGGAAAGGTGTGGGCGTTCGGGCTGGGAGCCAACGTTCCCATTGGCGTGCGCGACGTCACCCCGCCGAAGATCACGATCGACACGGAAGGAACGAAGTACATCTCCCCGAACTTCGACGGTGTGAAGGATGACCTGACGCTTCCGCTTGACATCACGGACGAACGCTACGTCAAGGGCTACAAGTTCATCATCACGGACTCTTCCGGCTCGGCCGTGCGAACGATCCTCAACAAGGAGGACCGGCCGGAGAACGTGGAGTTCAAGAACATTCTGGCGCGCCTCGCGTACCTGAAGACGGGCATCGTCATCCCGCCCACCATCCGCTGGGACGGCATGTCGGACTCTGGAAGCGTGGTCCCGGACGGGACGTATCACTACCACATCGAGGCGTGGGACGATAACAACAACCTCGGCAAGAGCCCGGAGGGCACGGTGGTCGTGGACACGACGCCGCCGTCGGTGAGTGCCGCCGCCGCGTACCTGATCTTCTCTCCGGACAGCGACGGCAACAAGGACACGCTGCCGGTCCGTCAGTCGGGGTCCGTGGAAGACCAGTGGACGGGAACG